>DASSMZ010000002.1:0-10103 GCA_035688325.1 Gaiellaceae bacterium | reverse complement strand
AGACAGCAGGAGATCTGGAAGTTCCTCACCGACTACGTCGACGAGCACGGCTACCCGCCGACGGTCCGTGAGATCGGAGAGGCGGTGGGGCTCGCGTCGCCGTCCACGGTGCACGCGCACCTCGCGAACCTGGAGCGCGCGGGCCTGATCAAGCGCGACCCGACGAAGCCGCGTGCGCTCGAGCTCCGCCGCGACCCCAAGCCGTCGGCGCCCGCGGAGGCGGCCGACGACGTCCACCGGCTGCCGCTGGTCGGCGAGATCGCGGCCGGCGGGCCGCTGCTGGCCGACCAGAACGTCGAGGACTACGTGGCGGTGCCCGAGCCGCTCGCGCGCGGGGGTGAGGAGTTCCTGCTGCGCGTGAAGGGCGACTCGATGGTGAACGCCGGCATCCTCGACGGCGACATCGTCGTCGTCCGCCGCGAGCAGACCGCCCGCAACGGCGAGATCGTGGTCGCCCTGGCCGGCGACCACGAGTGGGCGGACGAGGCGACGGTGAAACGCTTCTTCCGCGAGAACGGCCGCATCCGGCTGCAGCCCGAGAACGACGCGCTCGAGCCGATCTACGCCGACCACGTCCAGGTGCTCGGCATCGTCACGGGGGTGTTCAGGACGCTGTGAGCCCGGTGGCCCCGCTCAATCGCACGGTCGAGCAGGAGCTCTTCGCGCTGCTGCGCGGGGCGCAGTTGGAGTGCCTCGTATGCGGCGAGTTCGTCCTGCACTGCCTGGACGGGATCCGCTGCCCGGAGTGCGGGGCCGAGTACGGAGAGGCCGAGCAGCCGCGGCTACAATTGGACGTGCAGGCCGGGTGACCGCGGGCCCTCGGGCTCGAGGAAAGTCCGGACACCGCAGGGCAGGACGCTGGGGCGACCCAGGCGGCGAAAGCCGACGGAAAGTGGCACAGAAAGGAGACCGCCGGCGAGGGATCTCGCGAGACCTCGAAGGTAAGGGTGAAACGGTGGGGTAAGAGCCCACCAGCGTCGTGGCGACACGGCGGCTAGCCAAACCCCGTCCGGTGCAAGGCGAACAGGCTCCGCCGAGGCGGCCCGCCGAGGAGCCGGGTAAGCCGCAAAGACGGATGGTCACCCTCGACAGAATCCGGCTTACAGGCCTGCTACCGGAAAGCCCCGCAGACGCGGGGCTTTCCCATCTTGTGGCCGGGCCGAGGCGGTCCCGCGTCTCGCGCAGGGCCGAACGACTAGGTTCTACCCGTGTCGACCGAGGCGACATTCCTGTTCGCGGACATCGCCGGCTTCACGGCGCTCACCGAGGCGCACGGGGACGAGCACGCCGTGCAGCTCGTCGAGGAGTTCGCCCGGGTCGTGCAGGCGGAGCTTCCGTCCGTCGGCGGCGAGTACGTGAAGACGGTGGGCGACGCCCTCATGCTCCGGGTGCCCGATCCCGCCGATGCGATTCGCCTCGGCCTGTGGATCACGCGCGACGCGATGCGGAGTCACAACGCGCCGTCGATCCGCGCCGGCGGCAACCACGGCTCGGCAATCGACCGCGGCGGGGACTACTTCGGCGCGACGATCAACGTCGCCGCGCGCGTCTCGGCGCTGGCGGCGGGCGGCGAGCTGCTCCTCACCGGGCAGACGGCGGCGCTCGCGCCCGACCTCCCGGGGGTGCTCTACGAGTCTCGTGGGCGGCAAGCCCTGCGGAACGTGGCCGAGCCGGTCGAGATCTTCGCCGCCGTCCGCATGGACGAGACGGCCGAGCACCTGGCGATCGATCCCGTGTGTCAGATGGCAGTCGACCCGGAGCACGCGGTCGGCCGCTTGCTGCTCGACGAGAAGGCGTACTACTTCTGCTCCCTGACGTGCACGGCGGCCTTCGCGGGGCAGCCGGAGCGCTACCTGACCTAAGCCGCACGCAGGACGCCAGGACGCGCGTTTTGACGCGGGTCGCCGCGTCGTGCAACATTCATGTTGCATGACCGAAGCGGCTTCGATGCGTAACCGCAGCGCCGGTGTCGACGACGAACTGCGGCGCGCCGCGATTGCCGTCCTGCGCGAGCAGGGCTGGGACGGCCTCACGCTCGAGCGCGTGGCGCAGGCATCGGGCCGGGCGCGCTCGACGCTCTGGCGCCAGGGCCTGACGCTCGAGGCGCTCGTGGCGTCGCTGGTCGGCGAGCTCGCGGCCGACTTCCGCAGCTCGATGTTCCCGATCCTGACCACGCACGGGAGCGGGCGCGACCGCCTCGAGCGCGGCCTCGTCGCGCTGTGCGAGCTGCTCGACCGGCACCTGCCGCTGATGCTGGCGACCGACGAGGCGTTCCATCAGGACACGGCGCCCGGGCAGCTGCCCGACTACCTGCACCCGTTCATCCAGTTCCTGCGCGAGGGCGAGGCCGACGGCTCGCTCGCGCCCGGCGACGACGTGGTCGAGGCCGCCGACGTCGCCTTCAACGCCGTCGCGTGGACCTACGTCCACCTGCGCGGCCGGCACGGCTGGCCTGCCGCGCGGGCGAAGACCCGTGTCGTCGGGGTCGTGCTCGACGGCCTCGCAGCACCCCGAGGAAAGGAGCCATCGTGAGCGCAACCATGATCCCGCCGTATCGGGAGCCGCTGATCCCGCGCGAGCCGGGCGACCGCATCGTCCCGGAGCCACCGAGGCGCGGCGAGCCCGGCGGCCCGCCATGCGGCATCTGCACCGGCAAGACGACGGCGCCGGTCTGGTCGGACGAGAACTGGACGCTGCACGCCCCCGTCGGCGGCAGCTTGCCCGGCGCGGTCTGGCTGGCCAGCCGGGTGCACGTCGACTCGTTCGCCGATCTGCCCGAGGAGCTGCAGGCCGACTTCGGCCGAGTGGCGGCGCGGGTCGAGCGGGCGATCCTGTCGCTGGGCGGGATCGCGCGCGTCCACCTTTACCGCTGGGGCGACGGCGGCGCCCACTTCCACGTCTGGTTCGTGCCGCGGCCGCTCGGGATGCTCGAGGCATCGGGGATGATGCTGCCGCTGTGGGAGGACGCGCTCCCGAACGTGCCGGACGAGGAGCTCGCAGCGGCGGCGGAGCGGGTCGCAGCCGCGATGTGACCACGGAGGGCGCGCTCGCGCGCCGGCTCGGCACCGGCGACGCCGTCGTCATCGGGCTCGGGTCGATGGTCGGCGCCGGCGTCTTCTCGGCCTTCGCGCCGGCGGCAGCGGCAGCGGGCGCCGGCCTGTTGATCGGGCTCGGGCTCGCGGCCGGCGTCGCCTACTGCAACGCCGTCGCCTCGGCGCAGCTCGCGGCTCAGTACCCGACCTCCGGCGGCACGTACGTCTACGGTCGCGAGCGGCTGGGCCAGTGGTGGGGTTTCGTCGCCGGCTGGGGCTTCGTGGTCGGCAAGACCGCCTCGTGCGCGGCGATGGCGCTGACCTTCGCGTCCTACGCCGTCCCCGGCTCGACGTGGGGGCAGCGGCTCGTCGGCGTGGCCGCGGTCGCGCTGCTGACCGGCGCGAACTGCCTCGGCGTCACGCGCACCGCCGGGCTGACGCGGCTGCTCGTCGCCGCCTCGCTGCTCGCGCTGGCCGTCGTGGTCGCCGCAATCTTCGCCGGCGGAGGTCGGGCCTCCGGCCTCGGCGCCGTCCACGGCGGGGCGTACGGCGTGCTGCAGTCCGCGGGCCTGCTGTTCTTCGCGTTCGCGGGGTACGCCCGGATCGCCACGCTCGGCGAGGAGGTTCGCGACCCGGAGCACACGATCCCGAAGGCGATCCCGCTCGCGCTGGGGATCGCGGTCGCGATCTACGCCGCGGTCGGCCTCGCATGCCTGCTCGCCGCCGGGCCGGACGCGCTCGCCGCGAGCACCGCGCCGCTCGCCACGGCCGCGAAGGCCGCGGGCTCGGCGTGGGCGCTTCCGGTCGTGCGTGTCGGCGCTGCGGTCGCGAGCCTCGGCGCGCTCCTCGCCCTGATCGCCGGCATCGGCCGCACCTCGCTCGCGATGGCGCGCAACGGCGACCTCCCGCGCACGCTCGCGGCGGTCGAGCCGCGCCATCTCGTCCCGGCGAGGGCCGAGCTCGCAGTCGCAGCGGTCGTCTCCGTGCTCGTGCTGACGACGGATCTGCGCGGCGCGATCGGCTTCTCGTCCTTCGGCGTCCTCACGTACTACGCGATCGCGAACGCCAGCGCGTTCACGCAGCCGGCGGAGCGCCGGCGGTGGCCGCGCGCTCTGAACGTCGTCGGCGCGGCCGGCTGCGCGGCGCTCGCCGTCACCCTCCCGGTCTCCTCCGTCGTCGCAGGGCTGGCGGTGTTCGCCGTCGGCGTCGTCGGCCGCCTCGCGCTCGTCCGGAGCCAGCCGGCCTCGGCTGCTCGGTAAGGTCGGCCCGTGGCAGGCCGTCGCACAGCCGTCGAGTGATCTCCGGCCGACCGATCCTCGTCACCGGCGCCCACCGGTCGGGTACGACCTGGGTGGGCAAGATGCTCGCGCTCGCGCCCGGAGTCGGCTACGTCCACGAGCCGTTCAGCCCGAGAACCCCGAACGGCCTCAGCCCGGCCGGCTTCCGCCGCTACTACACCGTCGTCACCAGGGAGAACGAGGTCCGCTACCGGCCGGGGCTGGAGCGCTCGCTCGAGCTGCGGTACGACCTCGGCGCCCAGCTCCGGTCGGCGCGGTCGTGGCGCGACGTCGCGCGCGTCCCGCTGGACTACGGGCGCCTGCGCGACTGGCGCCGAAACGGGCGTCGCCCGCTGATGAAGGATCCGATCGCGCTGCTGTCGGCGGAGTGGCTCGCGGCGACGTTCGAGATGGACGTCGTCGTCCTGATCCGGCATCCCGCGGCGTTCGCGGCGAGCATCAAGCGGCTCGGCTGGCGGCACAGCTTCGCGACGTTCTTCGACGAGCGCGGCCGGCTGCCCGACGTCGTCGCGCCGTTCGAGGCCGAGATCCGTGAGCAGGCGGAGCGCCCCGGCGACGCGGTTGCGCAGGCGGCGCTGCTGTGGCGACTCCTCTACGGCGCCGTCGACGGCTACCGCGAGCGGCACCCGGACTGGATCTTCCTGCGGCACGAGGACGCGTCGCTGGCGCCGGTCGCCACCTTCGAGCGGCTGTACGAGCGGCTCGGGCTCGAGCTGACGCCGGCGGCGCGCGGGGAGATCGCGCGGGCGAGCGCCCCCGAGAACCCGGCCGAGCTCTCGAGCCCGCACGCGGTCGAGCTCGACAGCGCGGCGAGCCTCGGCCGCTGGCGCGGCGACCTGACGCCGGAAGAGGTCGAGACGCTGCGCGAGCGGACGCGCGACGTCTGGCCCCGCTTCTACGCGGACGAGGACTGGTAGCCGTCGCGAACGCGAAGGGCCGCCCGCAGGCGGCCCTTCGCTCGAGTGGGAGTCTGCTTACGGCGTGACCGTCAGCGGCGTCACCACCTGCGTGATGCCCACCGTCTGGTCGGAGGTCATCGACGCCACGGAGGTGTAGGCGCCGGCCTTCTTGGCCGTGACGTCGTACGGGATCGTCACCGAGCCACCCGGGGTCGGGCCGCTCAGGACGGGCCGGTACTCGGTGTTGTTGGCCGGAGCCGAGCCGAGGTTCCTGCCACTCGAGCCGTCGCGGTTCTCGGCGCCCCAGTTGATCGCCGAGCCCGGATCGCCGGCCGCGGCGTTCGCCGTGCCGTACGAGACCGTCAGTTGCTCGCCGCCCTGGTACTGGATCCAGATCTCACCGGTGTGGGTCGTCGAGTTGCTGAAGTTCTTCACGGCCTCGAAGTCGATCACGATCCAGGAGTGCGTGCCGTCCGTCAACGTGTTGACGAGGATGGCGTTGTTCCCGGTCGTGCCGCCGGTCGTGTTGAGGTCGGTCCAGAACGGAGCGACGACGTTGTTCGGCCGCGCCGGGTTCGGGAACGTCTGCGGGAAGAAGTTGACGTCCGCAGCCGTCCCGCCGCCGATCACGACGTAGCCGTTGGTGACCACGCCGATGCGGTTGTACGTCTCGCCGCCGTAGCTGAACGCCGGCACGTTCACGTTCGTGAGCGCGTCGTCGCCACCCGGGATGACGGTGCTCCCGCCGAAGAGGCTCAGCGGCAGGTAGCCGCCGGCCGGCCCGTTCCCGGTGATGTTGTCGATCGCGGTCACCTGCGGCGGGATCGCGGGCGAGAGAGTGCCGCTCCACTGGACCCCGTCATCGGAGCCGATCGGCGAGCCGGGAGAGCCGACGTTCTCGTACTGCAGCCGGTGTCGCCACCGCGCCTGCTGCGCGACCTGCAGCGCCGCGTTCGCGGCCGTCTGCCCGACGTTCTGCACGGTCGTGCTGCAGTGCGTCGAGCCCCTCGCCGCGAACGACGTCGGAGAGCAGGTGCTCGACAGCGTCACGACGCCCTGCTGCTTCACGAACGCGACCGGGATCGTCACCGTGGTCCCGCCGTGCTTCGGGACGAGGTCGATCCGGCCGAAGTACTGGCCGTCGGCGACCGAAGGCGCGCTGATCGTGATCGGGAACGTCAGCGAGCCGTTCTTCGGGACGTGCAGGTGGTGGTTGTCGTTGCCGACGGTGATCGTGACGCCGTCCGGCTGTGTGATCTCGACTCGCAGGTTCTGGCTCCTGCCGGAGACGTTGATCGCCGTGCGGTGGGTGGTGACCGACCCGCTCATCGTCGTCGCGTCGACGCTCGGCAGGTTGAGGTCGATCCGGTGCAGCGTGTCCGTGCCGGCCGCGACGAAGTCCGCATACGTCTCGTCGAACACGAGCGTCGGGTTCACCGCGCGGTCGGCGCGGATCGAGCCGCCGCCCATGTCGAACGGCGTCGCGGGCGTGACGCCGTCCTCCTTGACGACGTTCTGCACCGACGACGTCATCATCGCCGAGATGATCTCCGCCGGCGTCCACGTCGGATGCGACGCCTTGATCAGCGCCGCGACCCCGGCCGCGTGCGGGCTCGCCATCGAGGTGCCGGCGATCGCCTGGTAGAGGTTGCCGGGCGGGCCGTTGTCGGCCGTCGTCTGGTCGGGCTGCGGGGTCATGCCCGCGAGCACCTGCACGCCAGGAGCGGTCACGTTCGGCTTGATCCAGTCGCCGACCGGGCCCCGCGACGAGAACGACGCCATCACGTCCGCCTGCGCCGGCGTCGCGGTGCCCTGCGCCCACGTCGCCGTCACGTTCGTGTGCGAGCTGACGAAGGTGGCGATCGAGTTCGAGTTGAACTGCGTCTGGATCGCCGGCAAGTAGTGGTTGTCGGACTCGAGGTCGGTGACCGCGGCGGACTGGTTGTAGAGGATCATCCCGGCCGCGCCGCCGGCGAGGACCCTCCGGCCCTTGTCGACGCGACCGTTGTTGCCGCGCGCGCAGACGACGACCTTGCCCGTCGCCGTGCCGGGGGCGAGCGTCGACTGGCAGAGGGCGTCCTCACCGGGCAGGCTCGACGCGAGCACGACCGGCGTCGGGCTGCTGATCCCGTTCGTGAGCGTGACGCCGGGAACGTCGAGCGTGGCGCCGCCGTCGGCGGTCAGGTGCAGCGTCGAGCTGAACGAGCGCGGGCCGGTCGAGGCCCCAACGGTGTTCGTCCAGGGCCCGCCGTGGTCGGACGTGCCGGCCCCCGGGCCGCTGTTGCCGGCCGACGCGTTGACGGTGATGCCGGCGTTCGTCGCGTCGAGGAAGGCGAGCTCGACCGGGTCGGTGTACGGCTGGCCCCCGCCCGAGATCGAGAAGTTGAGCACGTTCACTCCGTCGGTGATCGCCTGCGCGACTGCCGAGACCGAGTCGGAGGCGTAGCAGCCCGCGCTGCCGCACACGCGGAACATCTCGACGTGCGCGCCGGGGGCGATCCCGCAGACGGGGCCGCGCTCGACCCCGTACAGCACGGCCGAGGCGACGCAGTCACCCGCAGCCGTCGTCGTCGTGTGCGTGCCGTGGCCCTCGGAGTCGCGGGGCGAGCAGACGTGGGTCGTGTTGTTGCAGAACTCGTTCGCGCCCGCCCCCGTGGCGGCCATGTAGGTCGCCATCTTGGCGTAGGCACCGATGAGCTTGTTGTTGCAGGCGAACGTCGGGCCGAGGTGGGCGACGTCGCTGCCGTCGCCGAACTGACAGCCCTTGATCCCGCCGGCCGGGGCGGGGATGCCCGCCGGTGACAGCATCGGATGCTCGGGCCAGAGGCCGGTGTCGAGCACGCCGACGACGACGTTGTTGCCGGCGTGGGCCGAGCCGCCGAGCGTGGGCCACACGCCCGTCGCGCCGATGAACGCCGTGTTGTCGTCCAGCGGCTGGTTGAGCGAGTCGCGCTGGACCGCGACGACACCCGGCTGCGAGAGCAGCTTGCCGATCTGGTTCGCAGGGATGCGAGCTGCGACGCCGCCGTACGCGACGGTGAATCGCTGCCCGAGCTGCGCACGTGGGATCGCCCGCTTGATGTGCGCAGAGATCTTCGTGATCTTCGACGCCGCGAACGTCTGGTAGCGGGCGAACGCCTTCGCGTTGCCGCGCAGGGACTCGTGCGTCACGCGAGGGCTCGTGGCCTCCAGGCGCTCGATCCCGCCGGCGTAGCTCGCGGTCGGCGTGACGGCGTACTTGATCATGACCGGCACGAGCTTCGACCCGCGGAGGCCGAGCAGCGATTGATCGGTCTTCGCGTAGCTCCCGACTCCCGCCTTGCCGACGGCGTACGTCGACGCGAGCGTGGGTCGTTGTGCCGCGGCCGTCAGCCCGGATCCGGAGCCCGAGGCGACGCCGGTTACGACGACGCCCACGATTCCGATCAGTGCCAACGACGCGAGCGACAGGATGCTCCGGCGGCGCCGGAACCGCGTCGTTTTCGACACGTAACTCCCCTCTCTCCCGTTTCCCTGGACTGGTGCCGCAACAACCCGGTCCCCGTCCGACCTGATCTTTGCGGAATCCTCTGTCGAGTCAAGAGGACGCATCGGGGAGGAAATCAGGCGCGCAGGACGACCTCGAGCGCCGTGCCGCGCCCGGGGGTCGAGACGAGGCGGAACCCGCCTCCGATCGAGGCGGCGCGGGCGCGCATGTTCTTCAGGCCCTGTCCGGCCGCGATCTCCTGCTCGTCGAAGCCGGAGCCGTCGTCGACGACGGTGACGAAGCGCTCGCCGGCGCGCTCCTCGATGCGCACCTCGGCGCGCCGCGCGTGGGCGTGCTTGCGGGCGTTGGCAAGGCCTTCCTGGACGATGCGGAAGACCTCGATCTGCTCGTCGGGAGCCAGGCGGATGCCGTCCTGGATCTCGAGCTCCACCTCGAGCCCGCCGTCGGCGGTGAGGAAGTCGACGTACCGGCGCAGCGCGGCGTCGAACGGCGCCGAGCCACCAGCAGACGAGAGCGCCAGGACCGCGAAGCGCGCCTCCTGCTGCGCGGCGGCCGCGGCGTCCTTCAGCTGCTGGATCGTCTTCGCCGGGTCGGCGCCGCTCTCGAGCATTGACGCGTGCGTCGAGACGGCGAACAGGTACTGGGCGAGGCCGTCGTGGATCTCGCGCGCGACGCGGGCCCGCTCCTCGGCGACGGCGCGGCCGAACTCGGCGTGGCGGATCGCGCGCCAGACGCCGACGAGCAGCACGCCGTACGAAAGCAGCCGCAGGAAGTCGCCCTGCGAGACCGACCCGCTCGAGACGGCCGGCGTGAAGACGTAGTTCAGCTCCGCGAAGAGCGCGAGCGTCGCGCCGAGGCAGAGCCAGCGGTCGAGGTCGTTCCCGCGCGAGCGGAAGCGGAGGCCGAAGCCGACCATCGCCACGAGCGACAGGAGCGCGCGCACCGACAGCGCGCCCGTCAGCAGCAGCGGCTGATCGCCGCCGCCGACGGCGTACAGGCCCGGCAGCGAGGGGCCGGCCTTGGCGGAGATGCCACAGATCAGCCCGAGCACCAGCGCGACGCCGATCAGCATCTCGCCGAGGGCGCGGCCGCGGGTGCTCGTGCGGCGCCGCATGAAGGGCGCCGCCGCGATCAGCAGCCAGGCGAAGACGCGGCCGCCGATCCCCGCCCACGCGAGCGTCCGCGGCACCGGCTGGCCGCCGAGCACGGGCGAGATCGAGAAGACGAGCATCGAGGCGCCGAGCGCGCAGAACCCGCCGCACAGCAGCAGGTCGAGCCGGCGGCCGTCGACGGAGAAGCGGATCGCGGCGAGCACCGCCACGATCGCGGCGGCGAGCATGACCGTCGTGTCCATGACGAGCCGCGCCTCCGGCAGCTGGTACGTGTC
>DASSMZ010000253.1:0-10933 GCA_035688325.1 Gaiellaceae bacterium | reverse complement strand
AAGCCGGGCGCGCGCTGCCGCTACACGACGATCCAGAACTGGTCGAACAACGTCTACAACCTCGTCACGAAGCGCGCCGTCGCCTACGAGAACGCCACGATGGAGTGGGTCGACGGGAACCTCGGCTCGAAGTTGACGATGAAGTATCCGGCGATCTGGCTACTCGGTGAGCGCGCCCACGGCGAGGTGCTCTCGATCGCCTTCGCGGGCCAGGGCCAGCACCAGGACGCGGGCGGCAAGGCCGTCCACATCGCCCCGAACACGTCCTCGGTGATCACCTCGAAGTCGATCTCCAAGAACGGCGGCCGCGCCGGCTACCGCGGCCTGCTCGAGGTGGCGAAGGGCGCGACGGGCTCGCGTTCGAAGGTCGTCTGCGACGCGCTGATCCTGGACGAGGCTTCGCGTTCAGACACGTACCCGTACATCAAGATCGACGAGGACAACGTCGACATCGGCCACGAGGCGACGGTCTCCAAGATCGGCGAGGAGCAGCTCTTCTACCTGATGTCGCGCGGCCTCTCCGAGGCGGAGGCCTCGGCAATGGTGGTCAGCGGCTTCGTCGAGCCGATCACCAAGGAGCTTCCGCTCGAGTACGCCGTCGAGATGAACCGGCTGATCCAGCTGCAGATGGAAGGGTCGGTTGGCTAACGCGCTCGGCGTCGAGCGCGTCGACTTCATCACGATCCCGACGCGCGACATCGAGCGCTCGCGCGCGTGGTACCACGAGGTGCTCGGGCTTCCCACCGATCCGAATAACCCGGAGGAGCTGACTGCCGGACAGGTGACGCTCAGCTTCTGGGATCCGTCGACGGACGGGATCGAGTTCTCTCCGTCGATCGGCGGGTTCGCGCTACGCGTCGACGACGTCGACCGGGCCAAGACGGACCTCGAGACCAAAGGCGTCGAGTTCGTCGGCGCCGGCGACAGCGGCGTCTGCAAGATGGCTGTCTGCCTCGACCCCGACGGCAACGCGCTGATCCTGCACCGGAGGTACAAGCCGTATGAGCAGGGCTGACGCGCTCGAGCGGTACCGGTCGCTGCCGGTGCCGGACACGACCGAGGAGCACTGGCGCTTCACCGACCTCAGGGGCTTCGACCCCGAGGCCTTCACCGGCGACGGCGCATCGGCCGGCTCGCCCTCGTCGATGCTCGAGCTGGACGTCGCGGCTGAGGCCGTGGTCACGGAGACTGGCATCGAGATCACGCGCGCGCCCGACGAGCTTCGCTTCGAGCCGCTCGACGAGTCGCACGAGCTGCTCGGCACGCTCGTCGGCTGGGACGACGACAAGTTCGCGGCCCATAACGCGGCCGCCTGGCGGAACGGCCTGCTCGTCCACGTGCCGGGCGGGCTCGAGCTGGAACGGCCGCTGTTCGTGCGCGTCGTGAACGCGATCGAGGGCGGGGCGCTCTTCTGGCGGCTTCTCGTCGTCGCGGAGGAGGGCTCGCGCTTCTCGCTCGTCGAGGAGTACTCGTCCGGCTCCACGGATCTGCCCGGCTACTTCAACGGGGTCGCCGAGCTGTTCGTCCGGCAGGGCGCAAAGCTGGAATATGTCTCGCTGCAGAACCTCTCGCGCGAGACGTGGCACTTCGCCTCGCACCACGCGCGGGTCGAGCGCGACGCAGAGCTCGACTGGGTCAGCGGCGGGTTCGGCTCGAAGCGCGGCAAGACGCGCATCCAGAACGACCTCGCCGGCCCGGGCGCGACCTCGCGCGTGACGGGCGCGTACTTCGGCGACGGCGAGCAGCACCTCGACTTCGACACCTTCCAGGAGCACATTGCGCCCGACACCGAGTCGGACTTCGCCTTCAAGGGCGCGCTGCGCGACACGGCGACGGCGGTCTGGCGCGGGATGATCCGCGTCGAGCGCGACGCGCAGAAGACGAACGCGTACCAGGAGTGCCGCAACCTGATGCTCTCGCCGACGACGCACGCGGTGCCGATCCCGGGGCTCGAGATCCTCGCGAACGACGTCCGCTGCACCCACGGCGCGACCGTCGGCCGCGTCGACCGCGAGCAGCTCTTCTACCTGATGGCGCGCGGGCTGCCACGCGCCGAGGCGGAGCGCCTGATCGTGCGCGGCTTCTTCCAGGACGTGCTCGACCGGATCGAGCTCGAGCCGGTGCGCGAGGCCGTCACGTCCGCGCTCGAGCGCCGCATCCCACAGGCCTAGTCACACGGCGTACGATCCGTCGAGGATGAAGCTCCTCGACCGGCTCTCCGCTCGAAGACGCCGCAAGGCGCATGAGCGCTACCTATCCGAGCGTGCGCGGCAGCAAGAGCTGGAGGGCCAGGACGTAGAGGAGGCCGTCCGCGATGCCGCTCGCGGCTCGGGCACCGCCCAGCAGGGCATGTACGGCCACGGCACCTAGCGAGGATGAAGCTCCTCGACGGACTCTCCGCTCGAAGACGCCGCAAGGCGCATGAGCGCTACCTATCCGAGCGGGCGCGCCAGCGGCAGCTGTCGGCCCGAGACGCCCAGGAGGCGGTACGAGAGCAGGCCCACGACTCGGCGCGGAACTCGAGGCTCGGCCTGGGTCAGTAGCGTCGATCGGCGGCGACGCTGATCGTGATGCGCGACTCGACCACGCGCGCGTTCATCGTCGGCGGGAAGAGCGCCAGCAGTGCCCGGCTGCTCAGCAGGTCCACCTGATCCCAGTTCCGGCGCCGTAGTGCGTGCATCGCCTGGTCGGCCACACCGTGCGGGAGCCAGTGGACGAACGGCACGAGCGTGTGGGTCTCGACCGGGAACCAGCGGTTCGGCGTCGAGACGAAGACCCGCGGCGCCACGCGGCAAAGCTCGGCCACGAACCGCCGCTGCGCCTCGCGGCCGCCCACGTGCTCCACGACGGCGTTCGAGAAGGCGACGTCGAACTCGTCGTCGGCGAACGGCAGCTCGAGACCGCTCGCCACCACCGTGCGGATCGACGGGAACGCCCGCGCGAAGGTCGGCAGCGGCACGTCGCTGACCGCCGTGATCCGCTCCGGCCACGGGTACAGCGCCTCGAAGAAGTTGTGCGTCGCCGCCACGCCGGGCTCCGTCCCGAACGGCGTGTCGCCGACTCCGACGTCGACTACCCGCGTCTCCGGCCCCGGCCGGATCGCCTCCATGAAGAGCGCCAGCTTCCGCCGCCGGTTCCGCAGCGACGCGCGCGCGGCCAGCTCGCCGAGCACTACGTGACTGCCGCGCCGCGGGAGCAGTCGCGTCGGTAGGCCGCCGGCGTGATCGCGTTGCACGCCGCGCGCCGCGCCGGCCCGAAGCGGTGCAGCGAGCCGAGGATCGTGCCGAGTCCCTCGTAGCAGCGGCCGCGGAACCGCGTCGGCGACGCGGTGCAGAGGCGCGTCGCGGTCCTGCTGCCGGCGTAGTTGTTGCCGTAATCGCGAGCCGCGCCGTAGATGCAGTCGCCCGCGTTCGGGCCGGCCCGCTCGCACAGCGTGACCGTCTTAGCCGGCCGGTACTCGGACGTGCCCGAGGCGTCGCGACCGTACGACTCGAAGCACGTCTGGACCCAGCCCTGCTCGCTGCGGCGGCACCACGCCGCCGTCTTGCGCCAGTCGAACCCGTCGAGCGTGTTGATCCGCGACGTCACCATCAGGTAGCAGTAGACCTTGTCGCGCGCGGCGACGATCGTGCACGGAAAGAGCGGGTTCTTGGCGCTCAGGTAGCGGGAGACGCCCATCGTCGTGTCGAGGTTCTGCATGAAGACGCCGCCGGTGCACGAGACGCGGTCGAAGTCGGTCTGGAGCTTGTGGCACGTCCCGAGCGACCACGGCAGGTCGTCGTCGCTGTAGATCATCAGCCCGTGTCCGAGCCCGTGCACGCACTGGTAGAGCAGGAACTCGGTCGTGTTCACGGCCGGCGCGGTGCAGAGCCTGCGCGACTTCTTCACGACCGCGCTGCGCGGCAGGCCGGCGAGCGCGAGCTGCAGGACGCCGTGGTAGTAGCCCGAGTTGCAGGTCATCGCGCCGTGTGACAGCGCCTGCCCGGCGTCGTTCTCGTAGTAGGCGAGCCCCGCGTGCCCGATCCAGTGCGAGATCTGGTGGCAGTCGGCGTGGACGCCGGCGATCCGCGAGTCGTCGGTCGCCAGCAGCGCGAGCGCCTTCTGCGGGCCGTCGCGGTAGGCGAGGTTGCCGAACGCCTGGCGGAAGCAGAGCGGCTTGCCGCTGTGCTCGCAGCCCGCGATCGTCGTGGAGTCGGGCTTGAAGGCAAGGCTGACCTTCGCCGACTTCGACGCGGCTGAGACGAACGCCGCGACCTGCGCGATCTGCCGCGCCGTCAGCTTCTGTCCGAACGCCGGCATGCCGTTGCCGCCGTGACGGACCTGCCGCTCGACCGTCGACTGGTCGGGCTTCAGCTCGTCGAGGTTCGGCCCGATCTGCCCGTTCGACCCGGCCGCCGAGAGGGTGTGGCAGCTGCCGCAGCCGGCGCTGGCGAAGACCTTCGCGCCGGGCGCGCTCGAATGCGAGCCGGAGCCGCCGCAGCCCGCGAGGAAGGGCAGGATCGCAAGCGCGATCAGGGCTGTGGCGCGGAGCTTCACAGGAGGGCGCCTGGGTACGATAGCCACGTGGCCGTGACGGCTCGACCAGCCTCCCTCGACGCGCAGAAGCTGCGCGCGGATTTTCCCATCTTCGAGCAGAAGATCCACGGCAAGCCGCTCGCGTACCTCGACTCCGCCGCCAGCTCCCAGAAGCCTCGCCAGGTCCTCGACGTTCTGCGCGACTTCTACGAGACCTCGTACGCGAACGTGCATCGCGGCGTCTACGTCCTTTCAGAGCGCGCGACCGAGGCCTACGAAGGCGCCCGCGAGATCGCGCGCGAGTTCGTCAACGCGCCGTCGGGGCGCGAGCTGATCTTCACGCGGAGCGCGACCGAGTCGATCAACCTCGTCGCCTACGCGTGGGGCCTCGACAACCTCGGCCCCGGCGACGCCGTGCTGGTGACCGAGCTCGAGCACCACTCGAACTTCGTTCCGTGGCAGTACATCGCCAAGCGGACCGGCGCCGACTTCCGGCTGCTCCCGATCGACGACCACGGCGAGCTCCGGCTCGACGCGCTCGACGGGCTGGCCGACGGCGTCAAGGTCGTCGCGACGAACCATGTCTCCAACTCGCTCGGCACCGTCAACCCGGTCGCGAAGCTCGCGGCCTGGGCGCACGAGCACGGCGCGATCATGGTCGTCGACGCGGCCCAGGGCGCGCCGCACCACCGTGTCGACGTGCAGGAGCTCGGCTGCGACTTCCTCGCCTTCTCGTCGCACAAGCTCTGCGGGCCGACCGGCGTCGGGGCCCTGTGGGGCCGCGCCGAGCTGCTCGAGCCGATGGCGCCGTTCAACCTCGGCGGGCACATGATCCGCGCCGTCCGCGCCGAGGACACGACCTGGGGCGAGCTGCCGTACAAGTTCGAGGCTGGGACGATGCCGATCGCCGAGGCGGTCGGCTTCGGCGCCGCGATGCAGTACGTCTCCGCCGTCGGGCTCGACGCGATCGCGGAGTACGAAAGCGAGCTCGCCGCGTACGCGCTCGAGCGGATCGGGGAGGTCGACGGCGTCACCTGCTACGGCCCTCCGGCCGACCGGCGCGCGGGCATCGTCTCCTTCAACGTCGAGGGGATCCATCCGCACGACGTGGCGCAGGTGCTCGACTCCGAGGGCGTCGCCATCCGCGCCGGCCACCATTGCTGCCAGCCGCTGATGACGCGGCTCGGAGTCGCGGCGACCAACCGCGCCAGCTTCTACCTGTACACCCTGCCGGAGGAGATCGACCGGCTCGTCGACGGCCTGCACAAGGTCAAGAAGATCCTCGGATAGCCATGGAAGACCTCTACCGCGAAGTCATCCTCGACCACTACAAGAACCCGCGCGGCCACGGCGTGATCGAGGACGCCGACGCGCAGGCCGAAGGGCTCAACCCGCTCTGCGGCGACGAGGTCTCGATCTTCGTGCAGTTCGCCGACGACGGCGAGACGATCGACGAGGTCAAGTTCTCCGGCCGTGGCTGCGCGATCAGCCAGGCGTCGACCTCGATGCTGATGGAGATGGTCAAGGGCCGCACGGCCACCGAGATCGCCGAGCTGCCGAAGGAGGCGCTGCTCGACGAGGTCGGGATCCCGCTTACCCCGATCCGGCTCAAATGCGCGCTGCTCGGGCTCGGCGTGCTGAAGGTCGCGCTGCATCGCGCGAAGGGGACGCCCCTGCCCGAGGAGTGGGCCGGGCTCGACGAGCTCGACCTGAAGTAAGTGCTCCGCCCAGCAATGGCCGCGTGCCTCTCGCCCGCTATCACGCTGCGCCAGATCGCACCCTCGCCCGTGCCCAGGCAACCAGCCTGGCCTGCGGACGAGCGCGCGCTCTGGCTTGGTGCTAGCGACCGAGAGCTCCCGCGCCATCACCGGGCGGAGCACTAGCGTGGCGGAGATCGACGTCGCGCCGGTCGACGAGCTGCCGCCCGGGACGGTGAAGATCGTCCACTCGGGCGAGATCTCGGTCGGCGTCTACAACCTCGGCGGCCGCTTCTGCGCAATCGAAGACCGCTGCTCGCACGACGACGGGCCGCTCTGCGAGGGCGACTTCGACGCCGAGGAGGGCGTCGCGATCTGCCCGCGCCACGGCGCGCGCATCGAGATCTGCACCGGCCGCCCGCTCTCGCTGCCGGCGGTGCTGCCGGTCGAGACGTTCCCGGTGCGCGTCGAGGACGGGATGATCAAGGTCGACCTCTCGTAGTGGCCGAGCGCTGCTGGGAAAGCTCCGCGGAGGAGTACAACCGCTACCACGACGAGGAGTGGGGCCGGCCGGTCGTCGACGAGCGCGGGCTCTACGAGCGCTTCTGCCTCGAGGGATTCCAGTCGGGCCTCTCGTGGCTGACGATCCTGCGCAAGCGCGAGGCCTTTCGCGCGGCGTTCGCCGGGTTCGACCCGGAGCGCGTGGCGCAGTTCGGCGAGCGCGACGTGGAGCGCCTGCTCGCCGACGCCGGCATCGTCCGGCACCGCGGCAAGATCGAGGCCGCGATCGCGAACGCTCGTGCGGCCCTCGCGTTGCGCGAGGCCGGGCGCCGGCTCCCGGAGGTCGTCTGGGCCTATCGATCGGACGGCCCGGCGCCGAGCACGCGCGCCGACTGGCGGTCGACGACGCCGGCGTCGGAGGCGCTCTCCAAGGAGCTGCGCAAGGCCGGCTTCCGCTTCGTCGGGCCGACCACGGTGCACGCGGCGATGCAGGCCTGCGGCATCGTGAACGACCACCTGGCGACGTGTCCGGCGCGCGCGGCGACCGAGCGTGCGCGACAGGCCGCGAAGCTGCCGGGCTAGGCTCGCGCCGTGCTCGACGACCGTGTCCGCGCCGTGCTCGCCCGCCTGGAGGCGGAGGACGCCGACGAGCGCGCCCGCGGGCTTCCGCCGGCGCAGCGCTCACGGCAGGTCGCCCGCACCACGGGGCAGTTCCTGTTCTCGTTCGTGGCGCCGCAGACGGACTGCGAGGTGCTCGAGATCGGCGGCTCGCGCGGCTACTCGACGATCTGGCTCGCCGCCGGTGTGCGCTACCTCGGCGGTCGCGTCCTCTCGCTCGAGGCGGATCCGGCCAAGGCCGAGGCGTGGCGGGCGAACGTCGAGGAGGCGGGCCTCGCGGATACGGCCGAGCTGGTCGAGGGCGACGCGTTCGAGACCCTGGCGCGGATCGACGACGTCTTCGACGTGGTCTTCCTGGACGCCGAGAAGGAGCAGTACGAGCCGCTGTTCGAGCTCGCGCGCGACAAGCTCGAGCCAGGCGCCGTCGTGATCGCCGACAACGTCCTCTCGCACGAGGACGTCCTCGGCGCCTACTCGCGGGCCCGGCAAGCCGACCCGGCGCTCGAGAGCGTGACCGTCCCGCTCGACCGGGGACTCGAGATCTCCGCGGTCATCTTCAATCGCTAGGATGCGATCACCGCGGAAAGGAGGTGGTCCGAGCGTGAATTCATCAAGTACGGGCAGTGGAGGTACCAGCGGGTAGAGGTGCCGTCCCCGGGACCTACGGGGAACCGCCTAGCCAGCGTGGGGGGCTCGCGATTCGCGCCGCCGGTGGACTACCAGCCGGCCGGAAAGCGCCTCTACCACTACGACGCTGGTAACCGGATCAGGGGCCGCTTCGAGGAGCGGCCCCTTTTCTTTTGCCGTCAGACCGCTCGACGGAGTTGTTCGTCGAGCGGCACGAGCGGGAGCCGGAACGTGTGGACGGCCTCGTCGTTCGAGACGACGTTGTCGCCGTGCTCGAGCATCGTCAGCAGGTCGCGCGTCAGCGGGATGTTCCCGGGAAGCCGCTCCGTCAGCAGCGCGTTCGCCCGCATCACCCTCGTCGGCACGTGGATGCTCGGCCGGCGCTGGCCGAGCATCCGCTTCAGCCGCTCCCAGAACTCGTTCCAGCTGACGACGTCGGGGCCGCCCAGCTCGAAGATGCGGTTGGCCGCGTCGGCCTTGTCGACGGCGTGGGCGAAGTAGCCGGCGACGTCCTCGATCCAGATCGGCTGGATGCGCTGGCGGCCCGAGCCGATGATCGGCGTCACCGGCGTCAGCCTCGCGAGCTTGCGGAAGGTCGGCAGGATCCCGCCGTCCCGCGCGAAGACGAAGCTCGGGCGGAAGATCACGTGCTCGAGCGCCGAGCCACGGAGCATCTGCTCCTGCTCCCACTTGGCGCGGTAGTAGGGCACGAGGTCCTTCGTCTCTTCGCTGGTGCCGAGCGCGCTCATCAGCACGAAGCGCCGGGCGCCTGCCTCCTGTGCCGCCGCGACCAGGTCGCGCGTCCCCTGCTCCATCACCCGCCGGAACTGCTCTTCGGGCCCCTGACGGATCGCGACCAGGTGCACGACGACGTCTGCGCCCTCGACCGCGCGCCGGAGGCTCTCGCGATCGGTCGTGTCGCCGTGAGCGAGCTCCGCGCCCCAGGCCGCGAGCGTGGTGGCGGAGCGCCCGCCGGGGTTCCGCACGAGCGCGCGCACCGGCTGGTCGCGCTCGCGCAGCGCGTGCACGATGCGCGGCCCGATGAAGCCGGTCCCACCCGTGACCAGGATCACGCCTCGATTCTACGGCGGCGCTGCGCTACGCTCGCGCGAGAGGGGACTGCGGCAGATGGGCAGGTCGGTCATGGCGGTGGCCGCGGCGTGCATTGCGCTCGTCGCTGCTTCCGTGCGGGCTCAGCCGGAGCTCGCGGCCCAGGGCGTCCTCGCTCCCTCGGTGTCGGCGACGCATGCCGTGCCGGCGGGTGGGATCACGAGCTTCGCGGTGAAGTGCCGGGCCGGCTACACGGCCGTCAGCGCAGGCATCGCTTCGCCGGCGCCGGGCACGACGGTGCTGGCGATCACGCCCGCCGGCCTCTCCGGCTACCGCTTCCGGCTCGACAACCCCGCCGCCAACGGCGACCGGCGGGTCACGGTCGCCGCCGCGTGCCGCAAGGTCGGGACGGACGCGTCGAGGTTCGTCCTCCGGCTGAAGCCGCTGGAGCGCAGGACGGTCGTCGTGCGGCCGGGCGAGACGGCCTCGGCGACGCTGTCCTGCCCCAGAGGGACGACGCCGGCAGGCGGCGGCTTCGCCTTCGGCAGCACGGCACTGTCGGTGCGGCGCGACACCTCGACGCTCACGAGCGCCTCGTACGGCGTCGCCAACTCCGGCCGGCGTGCTCGCAAGGCGACGCTCTACGGCGGGTGCCTGACGCTCTTCCGCACGGCCGACTCGCCGTTCGAGCAGCTGCATGTGCAGGTGACGACGTTCCGGGTGCCGCTTCGGCCGGGCCCGCAGAGCCTCGCCCGCTCGTGCCGCCGAGGCTGGTTCTCGCTCGACACCGGCTACGCGCTGCGCGCCCGGACGACGACGCTCGACGCCGCTGCGCCCACCGCGAGCGGCGGGCGCTGGCGGCTCACGAACGGCGCCGACGGCGCGGTCGTCGCCGACGTGCAGCTCACCTGTGGGCGCCTGGGCCCCTAGCGCTCGAAGTTCTGCCAGTAGCGGCTCGGCGTCGGCCCCTGCTGGCCCTGGTACTTGGAGCCCAGCGAGCCCGCCCCGTACGGCGTCTCGGCCGGCTCCGTGAGCTGCACGAACGAGAGCTGGCCGATCTTCATGGTGTGGTAGATCGTGATCGGGAGGTTCGCGACATTCGAGAGCTCGAGCGTCACGTGGCCGTCCCAGCCGGGGTCGATGAAGCCGGCGGTCGAGTGGATCAACAGGCCGAGCCGGCCCAGCGACGACTTTCCTTCCAGACGGGCCACGAGGTCGTCCGGCAGCGTCACGCGCTCGAGCGTCGAGCCGAGCACGAACTCGCCGGGGTGGAGGATGAACGGCCGCTCCCCGTCGATCTCGACGAGCTCCGTCAGCTCCTCCTGCGGCTCCTTGACGTCGATGTACGGGTAGCGCGCGTTGTGGAAGACGCGGAAGAAGCGGTCGACACGGACGTCGACGCTCGACGGCTGGAGCAGCGCCTCGTCGTAGGGGTCGATCCCGATCCGACCCTCCGCGAGCAACCGCCTGATCGTCCGGTCGGAGAGGACCACGGAGCGATTCTAGAGTCGACCCCGCCGAGCGTACGCTGCATGCGCGCTATTCACGTATGCACGCGACCGGTCGCTGCGCTATCGTCAGCTCGATGGCCATGACGCGAACAATCGAGCTCCGGACGGAGATTCCGGGGCCGAAGTCGAAGGAGATCCTCGAGCGGAAGGAGCGCGTCGTCGCGGCGCCGCTGTCGATCTTCCTGCCGGTCGTCGCCGACCACGCGCAGGGCGCGACGCTGACCGACGTCGACGGCAACACGTTCCTGGACTTCACCGGCGGCGTCGGCTGCATGAACGTCGGCCACGCGCACCCGCAGGTCGTGGCGGCGGCGCAGGAGCAGCTGACGCGGTTCGCGCACACCGACTTCACGATCGTCCCCTATGAGGTCTATGTCACGCTCGCCGAGCGGCTCTGCGAGCTCGCGCCGATGC
>DASSMZ010000251.1:0-9481 GCA_035688325.1 Gaiellaceae bacterium | reverse complement strand
GTCCTACGCGCGCGAGATGTAGCGGCCTTCGCGCGGGTCGACCTTGATCCGGTCGCCCACGTTCACGAACAGCGGGACCTGCACGACCGCACCCGTCTCGAGCGTCGCCGGCTTCGTCACGTTGGAGACCGTGTCGCCGCGCACGCCCGGCTCCGTCTCCGAAACCGCCAGCTCGACGGATGCGGGCAGCTGCACCCCGGCCGGCTTGCCGTCGACCTCGAGCATCTGCACGGTCGAGCTCGGCTCCAGGTACGGCAGCGCGTCCTCGACGGCCGTATGCGGCAGCGAGAACTGCTCGTAGGTGTCCGTGTCCATGAAGACGGTCTCGTCGCCCGCGTCGTAGAGGTACTGCACCTCCTTGACCTCGGTGCGGATGCGCGTGAACTTCTCGCCGGCGCGGAAGGTCTTGTCGACGACGGCGCCGGAGTCGAGGTTGCGCAGGCGCGAGCGCACGAAGGCGCCGCCCTTGCCGGGCTTCACGTGCTGGAACTCGAGGATGCGCCACACCGCACCCTCGAGCTGGATGTGCATCCCGTTCCGGAACTGGTTGGTGGAGACCGTCTCGGCCACGGCGCGCGATGCTAGCTGACGGTGACGAGATCCTTGCTCGAGGTGGTCAGCACCTCGGGCTCGCCGTCGGTCACGATCACGAGGTCCTCGATGCGGATCCCGCCGACGCCTTCGAGGTAGATGCCGGGCTCGACCGTGGCGACGTTGCCGGCGGCGAGTATGTCGCTCGACTCGCGCGAGAGGCGCGGCGCCTCGTGCACGTCGAGGCCGACGCCGTGGCCGAGGCCGTGGCCGAACTCGTTGCCGTAGCCCGCGGCCTCGATCACGTCGCGGGCGGCTGCGTCCGCGTCGACGCCGCTCACGCCGGCGCGCACGGCCTCGAGGCCGGCGAGCTGGCCCTCGAGCGTCGCGGCATAGGCGGCTTTCAGCTCGTCGGGCAGCGGCCCCGTCGCGAAGGTGCGGGTGCAGTCGGCGCAGTAGCCGTCGACCTGGGCGCCCGCGTCGATCACGACCGTCTCGCCCGCCTGCACCTCGCGGTCGGTCGGGCGGGCATGGGGCCGCGCGGAGTTCGGGCCGGAGGCGACGATCGTCTCGAACGCCGGAGCGTGCGCGCCGAGCTCGTGGAAGAGCGCGTCCAGCCGCCACGCGAGCTCGCGCTCGCTGCGGCCGACGAAGCGCTCCTCGGCGAAGCGCTCGTACGCCCGGCTCGTGATCTCGCCCGCGCGGCGAATCGTGTCGAGCTCGGTCTCGTCCTTGACGGCGCGCAGCGCCTCGACGAGGCCGCGCTGCGGGACGAGCTCGAGCCCGCCGCTGCGCAGCGTCTCCCAGGACGCGTAGCTGACCGCGTCGGCCTCGAAGCCGACACGGCCCTCGAGCAGCTCGGCCAGCGCCGCCGTCAGCGAGCGCTTCGTCTCGACGAGCTCGACGCCTTCGACCGCCCGGGCGGCGTCGACGTAGCGGAAGTCGGTGAAGAGCCGGACGCGCTCGGGCTCGACGAGCCGCGCCGCGTTGGAGCTCGCGAAGCCGGTCAGGTAGCGGACGTTCGGGCCGTGCGTCACGAGCAGCGGCTCCTCGAGTCTCGCGCGCAGGTGAGCGACGCGATTCACGCGCGGCGCTGCGCCAGGAACTCGAGCGCCTCGAGGTAGCCGTCGGGGCCCCTGCCGATCACGCGCTTGCTGACGACGTCGGCGATCACCGAGCGGCGCCGCCACTCCTCGCGGTGCTCGATGTCGGACAGATGCACCTCGACCACAGGCACCTCCAGCAGCTCGATCGCGTCGCGGATCGCGTAGCTGTAGTGCGACCAGGCGCCGGGGTTGACGATCACGCCGCCCGCCCAGTCGAGCGCGTCGTGGCACCACGCGACGAAGAGGCCTTCCTGGTTCGTCTGGCGGCAGTCGGCGTGCAGCTCGAGCGCCATCGCCCACTCGTAGATGCGGCTCTCGAGCTGGTTCAAGGTGATGCCGCCGTAGAGCTCCGGGTCGCGGCGCTCGATCACGTCGAGGTTGACCCCGTTGAGCACGGCCACGCGCACGGCGGTGACTCTACCCCGGTGTCAGACACGAGGATCGAAGTGCGCGAGCCCGCTGCCCGTGCGGGATCCGCGGTGTCAGACGCGTGCCGAGAGTGTGACGGTCAGTCCACGATCAGGGCGTCGAGCGCCTCGCGAACCTGTTCCTCCGGGAGCTCGACGCCGGTCACCGGCTTGCCGGGCGCCTCGAGCAGGACGAAGCGCGGCGAGCCGTTGACGGTCTTCTTGTCGCGCGCCATCGCGGCATGGGCCGCGCTGCGGTTGACGCTGACCGGCTGCGGCGCGAGCACCTGCTCGACGGCCGACGTGTCCTGGCCCGAGAGCCGCAGCGCGGCGAGCAGGCCGAGCGCGACCGCCTCGCCGTGCGTCGGGCGGCGGAAGTCGCCCGCCGCCTCGAGCGCGTGCGCGAACGTGTGGCCGAGGTTCAGCACCGCGCGCTCGCCGCGCTCGCGCGGGTCGCGCAGGCAGATCGCCGCCTTGTACGCGGCACAGCGGCGCACGAGCTCCGGCGTCGGCAGCTCCCAGAGGGGCTCGCCCGCGAGCAGCCCCGTCTTCACGACCTCCGCCATCCCGGCCCGGTGCTCGCTCTCCGGCAGCGTCTCGAGCAGCGCCGGGTCGATCGCCGTCCGCTCGGGCCAGTGGAAGGCGCCGACGAGGTTCTTCCCTTCGGGCAGGTTGACGCCGGTCTTGCCGCCGATCGCCGCGTCGACCTGACCGACGAGCGTCGTCGGCACCGCGATCCACGGCACGCCGCGCAGGTACGTCGCGGCCGCGAACCCGGCCACGTCCGTCGTGCAGCCGCCGCCGAAGCCGACGATCCGGCCCCCGCGGCCGAGCCCCAGCTCGCGCCAGAGCCGCTCGACCGCTCCGAGCGACTTCGCCTCCTCGCGGCCGCGGAGCGCGTGCATCGGCGCGTTGAGGGCGGGCCTGTGCAGGCCGAGGACGATCGCGTCGGCGATCACCTCGACCTCCTCGTTGCCGACGAGCTCGTCCAGCCGCGCGAGCAACCCCTCCTCGACGAGGATCCCCGCCGCCGCGAGGACGATGCCGTCCACGTCGCGGACGATCGCGTCGGCCGCCTGGGCGTAGAGCGGCTGGCGCCGAGCGTGCAGCGCCAGGAAGCTCGCCTCGTCGCGCGCGAGCGGCCGGTCGCTGTCGGCGACGCGCGCCCAGGCGTCGGCGGCGTCCACGGCCACGTGGACGGTCAGCGCGTACCGCCGCAGCGCCCGCCGGATCTCCTCCGTCTCGACCGCGCCGCCGCCGAGCGCCAGCACCGCCGGGCGCTCGTTGCGCAGGACGGCGACCGTCGTCTCGCTCTCGAGCGCGCGGAACTCCGCCTCGCCGCGCTGCTCGAACAGCTCCGGCACCGTCAGGCGGGACGCCCGCTCCAGCTCGCGGTCGACGTCGACGAAGCGGCGGCCGAGCCGCTCCGCCACCTGTGCGCCGAGCGTCGTCTTGCCCGCGCCCATGAAGCCGACGAGCGCGACGTGACGGCCTAGCGCGTGCGCCACGGGATCCGCTCCAGGTAGGCGCGCCACGCGCCCACGAAGTCGCCGAGGGCGTCGCCGCCGAACTTGTCGCGCGCCGCGCGCGCCAGCTCGAACGCGATCGCGGCCTCCGCGACGACGGCGAGCGCCTCGACCGCCGCGACATCGCTCCGCTCGACGAGCGCCTCGCCCGGCTCGCCTGTCTGCAGGTCGACGGACTGCAGCGGCCGCATCAGGGTCGGCAGCGGCTTCATCGCCGCGCGCACAACGACCGGCTCGCCGTTCGAGACGCCGCCCTCGATCCCGCCGGCGTGGTTCGTCTCGCGGTAGAGCGTGCCGTCGGCGTCCGCGAGGATCTCGTCGTGCGCCTCCGAGCCGCGCCGCTCGGCGAGCTCGAACCCGGCGCCGACCTCGACGCCCTTCACCGCCTGGATGCCCATCAGCGCCGCCGCGAGCCGGGCGTCGAGCCGCTCCTCCTTCGACGCGTACGAGCCGAGCCCCGGCGGCACCCCGTGCGCCCGCACCTCGACGACGCCTCCGACCGTGTCGCGGTCGGCCCGCGCGTCGTCGATCCGCTGCTCGAGCGCCTCGGTCACCACGCGGCCGAGCACGGTGATCTCGATGTGGCCGAGCAGCGCCTTGGCCACGGCCCCGGCGGCCACCGCGACCGCGGTCTGCCGCGCGCTCGCGCGCTCGAGCGCGTCCCGCGCGTCCTCCAGCCCGTACTTGAGCGTCCCGGCGAGATCGGCGTGCCCCGGCCGCGGCAGCGTCACCGCCTTCAGCCCCTTTCCCGACGGCTCGCCCTCGCGCGGCCACGGGCTCATGCCCCACTCCCAGTTCCGGTGGTCGCGGTTGCGGACGACGAGCGCGAGCGGCGTTCCGAGCGTTCGCCCGTGCCGCAGGCCCGCGAGCACCTCGACCGTGTCCTGCTCGAGCTGCTGGCGGGGACTGCGGCCGTAGCCCTGCTGCCGGCGCGCGAGGTCGGCGTCGACCGCGTCGCGGTCGAGCACGAGGCCGGCGGGCAGGCCGCTGAGGATCGCGACGAGCGCCGGGCCGTGCGACTCGCCCGCCGTCGTCAGCTCGAGTGTCATGCCGCTAAGCCTAGGGCGCTGCGCATCGCATCGACAGGTGCTGCGAGCCCCGTCCAGAGCTCGAACGAGGCGGCGCCCTGGCGCACGAGCGCCTCGTAGCCGTCGACCACCTCGCAGCCCGCTGCGCGCGCCGCCTCGACCAGCGCCGTCGGCCGCCCGTCGCCGCGGTAGGCGAGGTCGACGACCGTCTGGCCCGCACGCGGGTCGACGAGCGGCTCGTCGCGCACCGGCGTCGCGTTGACGACCAGGTCGCAGCCGGACGCGTCCGGAGGCCACGACCCGCTGCGGGAGAACGTCAGCACCTCCCCGCGCAGGCCCGGCAGCAGCGCCTTCGCCGCCCCGCCGGCGCCGATCAGGCACACGCGCTCCGCCTCGATCCCGGCGACGATCTCCTTGTCCGTGTTGAAGCCGAGCACGCCGCCGTCGCGCACGACGAGCGTGTTCACCGAGTCGCCCTCCGCCTCGTCGCACAGCCGAGCAGCCGCGAGCTTGTGCGGGATCGTGACGTTCGCGCCGGCCCAGCCGTCGTCCACCAACCGCCGCACGGCCGCGGCGAGCTCCGCCGGCGAGACCTCGAGCGCGACGTACTGCCAGCCGAGCCCGGCCGCCGCGAACGCCGCGTTCTGCATCCGCGGCGAGAGCGACTCGGCCACCGGCTTGCCGAGCAGCGCGACCCGCGTCACTTGTAGCCGTGCGCGGCCTTGTAGGCGTCGAAGGCCGCGGCGCTGGCGGTGAAGAAATGGTGCTTCTTGTCCGGCTTCGCGACGAAGTAGAGGTAGTCCACCTTCGCCGGGTGCGCGGCCGCCTGCAGCGACGCGAGGCCCGGGTTGCCGATCGGCGTCGGCGGCAGGCCCGCGTGCAGGCGCAGGTTGTACGGCGTCGGGTTGAGCAGCTGCGACTCGTGGATCGACTCGGTGCCGGGGATGTGCAGCCCGTAGCGCAGCGCCGCGTCGATGCCGAGCGCCATCCGCCGGTGCAGGCGGTTGTAGATCACCGCCGCGACGAGCTGCCGCTCCTCGGGCGCCGGCGTCTCCTCCTCGACCATCGACGCGATCGTCAGCACGTCGTACGGGGTCAGGTTCTTCGAGCGGGCGTACGCGAGGTCCAGCTTGGCCCAGTTCGTCCTGAACGCCTTCAGCTGCGCGGCGACCAGCTGCGCGGAGGTCGTGCGGCGGGTGAAGTCGTAGGTGGCCGGGAAGAGGAAGCCCTCGAGCGGGTAGCGCCTCGTGCCGAACCCCGGCTGCCGCCGCGGCCGCGCGGTGGCGGCCAGGTACGTCTGCTCGCCGAGCCGGACGCGCTTGCCGCGCTCGCGCCGCGCGATCGCGGCCACGGTCGACGTCCGCGCCGCCATCTCGCGCCGCGTGAACCCCTCCGGGAAGACGATCCGGAAGGGCTTCGGGGGCGGCGCGACCGTCGGCGTCGGCGGCGGCTTCTTGTCGTTGCCGCCCACGCTCGCGACCGCGAACCATGCGACCGCGAAGGCCGCGACGAGCACGACGAGCGCCACGAGCCGGCGGCGGTAGACGACCGACCGCGGCGTGCGCTTCGGCTGCCGCGGCCGCGGCGGCATCACTCCGCGGCGGCGCTCTTCCACGCGAGATAGGTCGACAGCAGGTGTGCTGCGGCGCGCGCGTCCTCGGGCGCGTCGGCCTCGGCGTCGGCGGCCGCGAGGCCGGTGGTGAAGCGCTCGTCGTAGCTCTCGACGGGGACGTCGACCACCGCGCGGAGCGCCTGGACGAAGGCGCCGGTCTCCCGCGCCTGCTCGCCGTGCTCGCCGCGCAGGGTCAGCGGAAGGCCGACGACGACGCGCTCGGCCTCGTGCTCGCGGACGAGCTCGGCCACGCGCCGCAGGCCGTCGTCGGTGCCGGCGCGCTCGACCACGCCGACGGGCCGTGCGATCGTGCCGGTGGGGTCGGAGACGGCCACGCCCGTCCTGGCTGCCCCGTAGTCGAGCGCTACGACCTTCAACTCACGCGAGCGCGCGCCGCAGCGCTTCCTCCGCCTTCGCGAGCGCGTCGCCGAGCTTCGCCGGCTCGCGCCCCCCGGCGCGGGCCATCGTCGCGCGGCCGCCCCCGCCGCCGCCGACCTCGGCCGCGGCCTCTCTGATCACCGCGACGGCGTCGAGCCGGCCCTCGAGCGAGCGGTCGAAGTTGGCGACGAGGTGCACCCGGCCGTCCTCGGTCGCGCCGAGCACGACGGCAGCCGGCTGGCGCGCCTGCTTGATCCGGTCGGACTCCTCCAGCAGCGCGTCGGCGTCGACGCCGGCCGCCTGGCCGACGAACATGTGCACGCCTCCGATCTCCTCCTCGCTGCGCGGCTCGACCGAGACCTCGGCCTTCTCCTCGCGCTTGGGCCCCTCGCGCCGGACGCGCTCGAGCTCCGCGCGCAGCTCCTCGGCCTCCTCGGCCCGGCCGTGCAGCAGCGCGTAGGCCTCGCCCGAGGTGACGGCCTCGATCCGGCGCGTGCCGGAGCCGACCGAGCTCTCGGAGAGGATCACGAACGGCCCGATCTCCGCGGTCGCGCGGACATGTGTGCCGCCGCAGAGCTCGCGCGAGTAGCCGGCGATGTCGACCAGCCGCACCTGGTCGCCGTACTTCTCGCCGAACAGCATCATCGCGCCGAGCCGCCGCGCCTCGTCGATCGGGACGACGTACGCCCGCACCGGCAGGTTGCGGAAGACCGCCTCGTTGACCCGCCGCTCGATCTCCGCCAGCTCGGCTCCGGTCACCGCCTGCGGGTGCGCGAAGTCGAAGCGCAGCTTGTCGGGCCGCACCGCCGACCCGGCCTGGCGCGCGTGCTCGCCGAGCACGTCCTGGAGCGCCTTGTGCAGCAGGTGCGTCGCGGTGTGGTTCGCCATCGTCGGGAAGCGCACCTGCCACGGGACGACCGCCCGCACGCGCATGCCTGCGCGGAAGCCCTCGCCCTCGAACGTGAGCACCTGGTCGTCGTCCGGCAGCCGCGCCGCGGCGACGAGCTCCGCCCGCGCGCCCGTCTCCTCGTTCTCGATGTAGCCGCCGTCGGTGACCTGGCCGCCGCCCTCGGGGTAGAAGGGCGACTGCTCGAGCTTCGCCTGGAAGCGGCCGTCGCCGAGGTCCTCGTAGGCGAGGATCGCCGACAGGACGTCCGTCTTCTCGTAGCCGACGAACTCGCTGCGCACGTCGCTCGAGACGCGCACCTCGACCTCGGGCGCCGCCTTGCGCGACCGCGTCCGCTGCTGCTCCATCCGCTCACGGAAGCCGTCCTCGTCGACTGGCAGCCCGCGCTCGCGCGCCAGCTCCTGCGTCAGCTCGAGCGGGAAGCCGTAGGTGTCGTGGAGCCGGAACGCCTCCTCGCCGTCGATCTCGCCGTCGGCCGCGGCCTCCTCGAACAGCGTCAGCCCGCGCGCGAGCGTCTCGCCGAATCGCTCCTCCTCCGCCGCCAGCACCTGCTCGATCTGCTCGCGCGCACGCACGAGCTCCGGGTACGCCTCGCCCATCTGCTCGACGACGACGCCCGCGAGGGCCGACACGAACGGCGGCTCGAGCCCGATCCGGCCCGCCTGCTGCACCGCGCGGCGGATGACGCGCCGCATCACGTAGCCGCGCCCCTCGTTCGACGGCGACACGCCGTCGGCGGCCAGGAAGGTCATCCCGCGGCCGTGGTCGGCAAGGATCCGGTGCGCCTTCGTCGCCTGCTCGCTCTCGCCGTAGGCGACGCCCGACTTGCCCGCGATCCACTCCATGACGTGCTGGTAGCCGTCGGTGTCATAGACCGACGGCACCCGTTGCAGGATCCGCGCGCCGCGCTCGAGGCCGAGGCCCGTGTCGATGTTCTGCTTCGGCAGCGGCGTGAGCGAGCCGTCGGCATGCAGCTCGAACTCCATGAAGACGAGGTTCCAGAACTCGAGGAAGCGCTCGCACTCGCAGCCCGGCCGGCACTCGGCCCGCCCGCAGCCGACGCCTTCGCCCCAGTCGAAGAACATCTCCGAGTCCGGCCCGCACGGCCCGGGCCCACCGACCGACCAGAAGTTGTCGGCGCGCGGCAGGCGCACGATCCGCTCGGGCGGCAGGCCGAGCTTCTCCCAGGCGGCGACTGCGACCTCGTCCTCGCCGAGCCCGAGCTCGGGGTCGCCGGCGAACACGCTCACCCAGAAGCGGTCGAACTCGACCCGCATGTGCTCGAACACGAACTCCCAGGCGAGCTCGATCGCGCCCTCCTTGAAGTACTGCCCGAACGAGAAGTTGCCGAGCATCTCGAAGAAGGTGAGGTGGTAGCCGTCGAGCCCGACCTCGTCGATGTCCGGCGTCCGGAACACCTTCTGCACCGTCGTGAGCAGCGGCGCCGGCGGCTCCTCGAGGCCGAGGAAGAACGGCATCAGCGGCTGCATCCCCGCCGAGATCAGCAGCGTCGAGCGGTCGTCCGCGCGCGGGATCAGCGACGCCGAGGGCCGGAACTCGTGGCCCTTGGACTCGAAGAACGCGCGGTACCCCGCGCGCAGCTCGGCGGTCGTTCGCATGGCTGCGATTGTACGGGCGGTGGATTCCGTCACCCGCGTCCCCGAGCTGTTGCACGTGCATGCAGCTGTCCGTCGAGTCGAGCGCGCGGCGGGCGTGCCGAGCACGCTCCGGGACGAGGTCCTTCCCGCCGTCGCCTAGGCGGACTGCTCGGCCGCGATCTCCTCGCGGATCTTCTCGAGCGAGCGGCGGATCAGCCGCGAGACGTGCATCTGCGAGATCCCGACTTGCTGGGCGATCTGCGACTGCGTCAGGCCCTCGAAGAAGCGCAGGTGCAGGATCTTCCGCTCGCGCTCGTCGAGGACGCGGAACCCCGGCGCGAGCACGGCGCGATCCTCGGAGACCTCGTACTGGTGCTCCTCGGTGCCG
>DASSMZ010000236.1:0-7944 GCA_035688325.1 Gaiellaceae bacterium | reverse complement strand
AGTTCGCCCTCGGCGGCGCGGTCGAGCGGCTGCGCGAGCTGCGGCCGAAGGACGGGGAGGAGCCGGAGGTGCTCGTCCTGGCCGCGGCCGACCCGGCCCAGCCGTACGGCGCGGCGCTGCCGTGGCCGAAGCGCTCCGGCGCCAGAGCGGCTCGGGTGGCAGGAGCGCACGTGGTTCTGACCGGCGGCGAGGCGGCGCTGTTCGTGGAGCGCGGAGGCCGCTCGCTGGTGCCGCTGCGCGATCCCGAGGAGGAGTGGCTCCGCGCGGCGCTGGCGGCGCTCGTCGCGCATGCGAAGGCGGTGGGCGTCAAGCGGCTGGCGGTCGAGCGCTTTGACGGGGAGCCCGTCGGCGACAGTGAGATCATGCCGCTGCTCCTCGAGGCCGGCTTCATCGCAGGCCCACGCCGGGCGACTCTGCGACCTTGACACAAACGTAACGACGGCGTAGACCACCGCATGGACCACCAGGCCCCAGGGGAGAGGGGCCAGCCCAGGGGTCACACGGGAGGATCCATGAGACGTGTTCTTGGAGGCTCGCTCGTGGTCGCCGCAGTCCTGATCGTGCTCGGCACTTTCGCGGGGGCCGGCCGGGCGTCGCCGCCTGACTGCGCCGAGCCGGCAGCGCTGTGCACCGAGCCGGTCGACTCGATCGGCTACGCGGGCGAGTACACCGGTCACGACGAGCCCTCGCTGCTCTTCTACTCGAACTCCGCGGGCTCGGGGAACTCGACGCTCTACCACGTCACGCTGCCGACCGACCCGATGGTGCTGCCGAACCAGGCCGGCACCGCGGGAACGTGGAACTTCCAGCTGCATCCGGCGTTCTGGTTCGGCATGGCGCTCTGCGACAACCAGTCCGGGCCGGAGTTCACGCACGCGCCGTGCACACCGGACAGCGACACCAACATCTTCGATGGCACGAATCCGGCGGGCGCCGACTACATCGGCAAGCATCCCGGGACGGCGTTCCTCGAGCTGCAGTTCTACCCGCCCGGCTGGGCGCCATTCCAGCTTCCGGGCGGGGTGAGCTGTGACGCGAGCAAGTGGTGTGCAGCGATGGCGATCTTCAGCTTCAACCAGGACCAGAACGCCGGCGTGAACAACAACGCCAACTGCCTGAACACGGTTGGCGTCGAGCCGGCGAACTTCGCCTTCATCACCAGCTCGGGAACGCCTCACGCGCCGCCCGGGCCGCTGACCGCGACCGGGTCGACGTTCACGCCGAACCCGGCGACCGATCTGTTCATGGGCTCGGGCGACGAGCTCACGGTCGACATCCACGATGCGTCCGGCGGGCTGACCGCGATCGTCAACGACCAGACGACCGGCAAGTCGGGCTCGATGACGGCGAGTGCGGCCAACGGCTTCGCCCAGGTGCTCTACGAGCCGACGTCCGCCACCTGCCACCAGGCGCCGTACACGTTCCGGCCGATGTACTCGACCTCGAGCGAGCACACCCGCGTCCCGTGGGCTGCGCATAGCTACAACGCGGCGTTCTCGGACGAGATCGGACACTTCGAGAACTGCGACGCCGTCGCCGGCGACGGCTCCTGCGCGAGCAACGGCGAGGGCCTCGACGACGACGACGCGCCGTGCCTCACCGCCGCGCAGTCGCTGTTCGTGCCGATCAGCGGGTGTACAGGGACGGACAACGACTTCGACGGCACCCCGTACCAGCCGGTGTGGCCGGGGACCGACCCGAACCGCGGGCAGGACAAGAAGTACCACCCGAGCTCGGTCACGTTCACGAGCCCGCTCTTCAACGGCTCGCAGAACTACAGCCGGGTGGCCTTCGAGGCCGACCTGCCGCGGATCGAGGCGGCCGACTTCGGCGGCAACTGCAACCGGTTCACGGGCGTCGGCTGCGTGAACCCGCCGCCGGGCTCGAACTTCTACCCGATCTACTCCACCGGGACGTCGACGCAGAACCCGAGCGCAAACGGGCACTGCGTCTGGCAGCTCGGCGGGCCCTACATCAAGGGGACGACCAACACGTTCGGCGGGAACTCGGCGGCCGAGTACGGGCCGCTGCTGTTCAGCTTCTACCCGAACAAGGACCCCGCGATCCGGCTCCGCACGAACAACTTCAGGAACGTGCTGAGCTCGAATCCCTGCCCGGCGTAGGGAAGGCGGCACCGAAGCGAGGAGCGCCCTGCGGGGCGCTCTTCGCGTCAGCGGATGCCGGCGTCGTAGACGAAGTCGCGCCGTGCGAAGGCGCCGCTCGGCACCGACACGGCGTGCGGCTGCAGGCCCGCCTTCGGCGAGGCGTTGCGGCTCGCGGCCGCGGCGCGGACGACGTAGCGGCCGGCGGCGAGGTGCACGCGGTAGCGGCCGCGCGCGTTCGTCGTCGCGGTCACGGTGTGGCCGCCGGCGCTGAAGACGAGCTTGAACCCGCGCGCGGGCCTCGAGCACGAGCGGCCACTCGCGCAGACGGGTGCCGCCGGGCTGATGCGGACGGTGCCGTAGAGGCCGCCGTCGCTCGCGCCGCCGGAACTCTGCGCGCCGCACGCGGCGACGGTTGCGACGGTTGCGGCGATGAGGAGCGAGCGGGCCATCACCTCGCCGCTAGGGTAGCTCCGCATGCCCGAGGGGGACTCGCTCCACCGCGCCGCGCGAGAGCTGCAGGTGCTCGTCGGGGAGCGCGTCTCCGTCGAGACGCCGAATCCGCGCGCTGCCGCGGCGGTCTCGGCGGACACCCTCGACGGCCGGCGGCTCGAGTCGGTCGAGGCGGTCGGGAAGAACCTGCTGCTCCGCTTCGAAGGCGGGCTCGTCCTGCGCAGCCACCTGCGCATGACCGGCCGCTGGCAGGTCGTCGAGCGCGGCGCGACGCGGCGCGGGAAGCCGTGGCTCGTGCTGACCGGCGGCGAGCGCGAGGCGCGGCTCTGGAACGGCCCGGTGCTGGAGCTGACGGCGCGGGGAACGCGCCGGCTCGGGCCGGACATCCTCGCCGACCCGCCCGACCTCGTGACGATGACCGCCAACCTCCGCCGCGAGCACCCGACGCGGGAGCTCGGCGACGCGCTCCTCGACCAGCGCCTCGTCGCCGGGATCGGGAACCTCTGGAAGGCGGAGGCGCTCTGGCACGCGCGGCTCTCGCCCTGGCTGCGGCTCGGCGACGTCGGCGACGAGGAGCTCGAGCGCGTGCTCTCGGAAGCGGCGCGGCTGATGCGCGCGTCGCTGGAGCGGCGGCGAGTCGAGCGCGCCGTCTACCGGCGCGCCGGTAGACCGTGCCCGCGCTGTGGCGGGCGGATCGAGAGCCGCGGCCAGGGCGACGACAACCGCACCGCCTACTGGTGCCCCGGCTGCCAGCGCGGGTAGGGCGGCTCAGGTGTCCCGGCGGGACTCGGCGTAGTCGAGCAGGCCGCGCTGGAGCTCCGGGTCGAGCGCGAGCCACTGCTCGTCGAGCTCGGCAAAGCGCGAGGACGGGTCGCGCTCGCCCTGCTCCCACAGCGCCGCCAGCGCCCGGATCAGGAGCTGTGCGTGTCGGCCGAGGCCGAGCCGATGGGCGCCTTCGATCGCGACGATCGCGGCCTGTCCGCTGCGGTGTGCGAGGAGCCGGTTGAAGCCGCCGCCTGCGATCTCGCCGTCGCACAGGACGAGCGAGAGGAACGCCCGCTCGTCGGGGTCTCGATCCAGCAGCGCCTCGGCGACGTGTCGCGCCTCCAAGAGACTCGCGCCGAGGCGCCGGTACGTCTCGACGATCGCGTCCGCCGGCTCCATTCGCGCGTGATCGTACGACCTGCGCAGAGGAGAGGCGCCGCGCGGCGCGTAGCTGTACTCGTGGCCGTGCGCGCTCCGCACCTCTACCGCTCGCTTCGCTGCTTCTGCCTGGCCGGCTTCTCGCTGCTCGCGAGCGACGTCGACGCCGGCGCCGAGCTGCCGTTCGCGTTCGAGGAGCACACGGGCCGCAGGGGGTCGGCGCTGTACGAGTACCGGCCGCTCGTCCGCTCCTACGTCGAGGCGCGGGGCGAGCGGCTCGGCGCGCTCGCGGACGCGCGGCTCGCGCTCGAGGATCTACGGCGCGAGCCTGCGGCCGCGATCTACGCCGCGGCGCACTCCGGCCAGGGCGGCGACGAGCCGCTGCTGCGGACGATCGTGCTGCCGCTGCTCGCGGACGTGGCGGAGGCGTGCGGCGGGTTCGACTGGAGCGACGAGGCGTTCGACCGAGCGTACGCCGAGCTGGAGCGCTCGCTGTTCGGGTCGCGGCGCGCGTACGCGGCCGTCGCGCCGGTCGTCGGGCTCTCGCTCGGGACGCAGGTCGAGCTCGCGGACGGGCTTCGGATCCGCGTCGCGGCGGTCGGCGAGCTCGCCGCGCACTGGCCGGAGGCGAACGGCCTCCTGCCTGCGGGCTTCGGCTCGGAGCCGGACCGGCTCTGCGTGCTCGAGCTCGAGCACGCGCAGCCGCCGAACGAGCGGGACGTTCCGGATGCGCCCGGCGAGCTCGGCGACGCGGTCAGCGCGCTGCGGCTCGCGACGGCCGCGCCTGTGGCGGCCGGCCCGGTGCTCTTCGAGCGGCTCGACTGGCGCCCCTTCGCGGTCCGCCCGGTCCTGCCGATCTCGGCTGCCGAGCCCGTCGGCGAGCCGACGCGGCTCGACGCCTTTCGCGCCCGCCTCGCCTCGGATTTGCTCGCGCGGCTCGGCCGGGCGGAGGACGACCCGGAGCTGGCGGAGGCGCTCGACCGCTGGGAGCTGTCGCTCTTCGCGGACGAGCCGTTCCGCTCGGAGCAGCTGCGTGAGGCGCTCGCCGCGCTGCTCGGCGGCCCCGACGGCCTCTGGGCCGCGGCCGTGCGGGCGGCGGTGCTGCTGGGGGAGACCGGCCGCGACCGCGCGGATCAGCTCGCGCTGCTGCGCGGCCTCGCGCGGGGCGAGGCGGCCGGGCCGGCGGTGGCGGACGCGGTGCGGAAGGCGGTGGTGGAGACGCTCGCGCACGGTGACCGTCCCGCGCTCGTCGAGTCGCTCGACGACGCGCTGCTCGGCATCCGGCCCCGCCCTGCGGGCTACTTCGCTGCGCTCGCCTCCTAGTCGGGAACCCGACAGAACGTCGTCGAGGCTGCGGGGCGCGGCAACGCCCCGACGGCGCGTCTCGGTCGCGCCCGCGCCCTCCTGATCGCCGAGCGCGTGGTGCCTTGCGCCCTTGCCTCGGAGCGACCAGCGCGCACCCGGGCGTGGACAGTCCCGGCGAGGCCTGCTAGATCGGCGTCGCGTCGCCCGGGCGCGGCAGCACCGTGCGGCCCGGGCACGGCGTCGCTCGCGAGAGCCGTGCCGAGAGGACGCCGCCGCTCGGCAGGCGCTCGTATGCGTCGTGGATCCGCAGCGGGAGGCACTCGTCGGCGCCCGCGCGGTCGACCCTGAAGAGCTGGACGGGCGTGTGCGGGTCGAGGTCGACGTCTGCGCGACTGCCCGGCGCGAGCCGGCGGTGCACGAACGTCGTCGCGCAGTCGGGGCCGTGGCAGCCGCGGATGTCGACCGTTCGTCCCGTGTCGTTCTCGAGCCGCAGCGTGACGGGCTTCGAGGGACGGTCGCCGACCGCGGCCGCGACGACGAACCCGGTCAGCACCGCGAGCGCTGCGGCGACGCCCGCGGCGATCGCGACCTTCGTGCCGCGGGTGGGCGGAACTCGCGTGTGCTCGTCCGGAGCCTGGAGGTCCGGGAACGGGTCGTCCCACGGCGCGTCTCGCTCGCGCGCGGCCCGCCGCGACTCCTGCCGGAGGTTCTGCTTGACCGCGTAGACCAGGTTCTGGCGGGCGATGCGCGTCCGGTCGTCGGCGCCGTCGACGAGCGCGGCCATGCCGAGAACGTGCCCGAGGCCGTCGCCGTCCCGTCGCTTGTGGTACCCGCGGCGCGCGCGCTCGAGGCCGGCGAGCGCCGCGCGGCCGTCGCCGCGGTCGAGCGCCGCTCGGGCCTCGCCGAGCTCACGGTCGGGACTGGCCGCCACCTGGGGACGAAACGTATCCCTTTCGTGACGATCTCGGCACACACCCGCGCGAGCCGCACGGCTACGTTCGAGCGATGGACGAAGCACGGGCCGTGCTGTGGCGACTGGAGCGGATCGAGGCGCTCGAACGCGAAGGGGCGCCGGCGCGATCGCTCCTCGCCGAGGTCCACGCGCTGCTCGAGGAAGCGGAAGCATGGCTTGCCGCCGAAGGCCCCGGCACGGAACTCGGCGCAGCCGCGGTCGAGCGCTGTCGCGTCGCACTGGGCGAGCCTCTGGTCGCTCGATGAGCGCAGGTGCGGCGGGCATGATGAGGCGTGTCCTCGGCCGCCTCGCGCTCGTCGTCCGCGTCGCTCGGCTACCGCGAAGGCGTGCGCGCAGCGGTGGCCGTGGCGGCGACGGTCTGGTTCTTCGGCGCGTCCTTCGGGCTCGTCGCTCGCGCGGCGGGCATGGGTGTCGCGGCGCCGCTGGTCCTATCGGCGACGACCTTCGCCGGCTCGGCACAGTTCGCGCTCACGTCGATCCTGGCGGCGAGCGGTGGCGCGGTGGCGGCGATCGCCGCGGCCGTCCTGCTGAACGCGCGCTACGCGCCGATCTCGATCTCCGTTGCGTACCTCTTCCGCGGGCCCCGCCTGCGGCGGCTCGCGGAGTCACAACTCATCGTCGACGAGTCGTGGGCGCTCGCGAGCCGCGGTGACGGCCGCTTCGACCGGCGCCTCCTGATCGGCGCGGGCCTGCTGCTCTACGCCGCGTGGGTCGGAGGCACCGCCGTCGGAGTCTTCGCCGGGAAGGCGATCGGCGACCCGAAGAAGCTCGGGCTCGACGGGGCGTTCCCGGCGCTCTTCCTGGCGCTGCTCGTCCCGCAGCTACGGTCGCGGACGGCCACGCTGGCGGCGGCCGTCGGCGGGGCGATCGCCCTCGTGTTGATCCCCGTGACGCCGCCGGGCGTGCCGATCATCGCCGCGAGCGCGGCGTGCCTGCTCGGCCTGCGGCGCCGTCGCGAGGATGCGGCGTGAGCACCGTCTGGCTCGTCGTGCTCGTCGTCGGCGTCGCGACCGTCGCGCTGAAGGCGACGGGACCGGTGCTGCTCGGTGACCGGACGCTGCCGGAGCCGGTCGGCCGCGTCGTGGCGCTGCTGGCGCCGGTGCTCCTCGCGGCGCTCGTCGTCACGCAGACGGTCGGCGGTGACAACGAGCTCGTGCTGGACGCGCGGCTCGCCGGCGTCGGCGCGGGAGCGGTCGCGATCGCGGCCCGTGCGCCCCTGCCCGTGGTCGTGGTCGCCGCCGCCGTCGCGACCGCGCTGGTGCGCGTCGTCGTGTGAGGCGGCGTCCTGCCCGAGGCGTACATTCCGAACCTCAGATCGGCCCGACTCGCAACCGCGAAAACAGCGGGAAAACCGCAGAGGTATCGCTAGCATGAGAGCGAAGAAAGGGGCTCGATGGGGCTCGCACGCCTGCTTCCGCGACCGGGAACCCGGACCGAAACCGCCCAAGGCCCGCCGATGGGCCGCGTGATCTCGTTCGCGAACCAGAAGGGCGGCGTCGCGAAGACGACGACCACGCTCAATCTCGGCGTCGCGCTGGCCGAGCAGGGCCTGCGTGTCCTGCTCGTCGACCTCGACCCACAGGGCAACCTGACGATGAGCCAGGGCCTGAACCCGGACACGATCGAGCGCTCGATGTTCGACGTGCTCGTCCACCGGCTGCCGATCCAGGAGGTCGTCCACCACACCGAGGTCGACCTCGCCGTCTCGTCGATCGACCTCGCCGGAGCCGAGCTCGCGCTCTCGAGCATGATCGGCCGCGAGCGGGCGCTCGAGAAGGCAATCGCGCCCGTGAGGGAGAACTACGACTTCGTCTTGATCGACACGCCTCCGTCGCTCGGCCTGCTGACGATCAACGCGCTCGTCGCGTCGAACGGCGTGATCGTCCCCGTGCAGTGCGAGTACCTCTCGCTGCGCGGCCTCGTGCAGCTCGAGAACACGCTCTCGATGATCCGCGAGAACCTCAACCC
>DASSMZ010000235.1:0-6316 GCA_035688325.1 Gaiellaceae bacterium | reverse complement strand
GGAACACGAGGTCGATCCCGCCGCCGTGGATCTCGAAGACGGGCCCGAGGTGCGACTCCGCCATCGCCGAGCACTCGATGTGCCAGCCGGGCCGGCCGCGACCCCAGGGCGAGTCCCACCACATGTCCTCGCCCTGCTTGTGGCCCTTCCAGAGCGCGAAGTCGCGCGCGTCCTCCTTGCGCTCGGCCTCCTCGGGCTCCTCAGACGGGTTGCGCGTCGCCTCCTCGTCGCCGTGGCGACCGGAGAGCCGGCCGTAGTCCGGGAAGGTCGAGACGCGGAAGTAGACGTCCCCCTCCGAGGGGTACGCGTGGCCGGAGTCGACGAGCTGCCGGATCATCGCGACGATCTCCGGGATCGACTCGGTCGCCTTCGGCTCGACGTCCGGGCGCCCGAGACCGAGATCGCCCGTGTCGTCGAGGTACCAGCCGGCCGCGTCGGCGGCAAGGCGGGCGCTGTCGCCGGGCGCGGCCTTGTAGATCTTGTCGTTGATGTCCGTGATGTTCTCGGCCAGCGTGACGTCGTAGCCGCTCCGCTCGAGCCAGCGCTTCAGCCACAGCGAGATGACGAACGGGCGCGCGTTGCCGATGTGGATGCGCTGGTAGACGGTCGGCCCGCAGAAGTACATCCGCACCGGCCCCGGCGGCGGCGGCAGCTCCTGCAGCTGCCGTGTCGCGGTGTCATACAGCCGCAACGCGGCCTCCTCCTAGGCCGGCGCGAGCTCCGACGTGCAGAACGCGCAGCGCCGGGCGGCCTCGGGCACCTCGCTCAGGCACTCCGGGCACTCTCGCGTCGGCACGTCCACCGGCGGCTCGGTCCGCCGCCGCGCCATCAGCGCGTTCACCGGCTTCACGACCAGGAAGAAGATCACGGCCGCGATGATCAGGAACGAGATCAGCGCGTTGATGAAGGAGCCGTAGAGGAAGTGACTCCCGTTGATCGTGAAGCTGAGGTTCGCGAAGTTGGGCTTGCCCCCGATCGCGGCGAGCAGCGGCGTGATCAGGTCGGCGACGAACGCCGTGACGAGCGCCGCGAAGGCGACGCCGATCACGATCCCGACCGCAATGTCGACGAGGTTCCCGCGCAGCAGGAACTCCTTGAAGTCCTTCACCGGGCCACTCCTTTCGGTCGCGAACGGTAAGCGCCAATCGTCTCACCCTGCGGTCCGCCGCAGAAGCTCCTGGCTTGGCAGCGCGGCGAGCACGGTTCACAGCTCCGGCCCGTCGTCCCACTCGAGGTCGCGCCGTCCGAGGTCGCGCAGCAGCTGCTCCTCGCCGCCGGCCACGTTCCTGGCGGGGTCGGTGTCATCGATCCACAGCAGCAGCCAGTCGCCGAGCGAGCGCGCGGCGACGGCGCCGAGCGCGTTGCCGACGTGGAGCGACCCGGTCGGGCTCGGTGCGAAGCGCGTCCTCGTCACGCCGCGAAACCTACACCGGGTGCCTTTGCCGAACGTTTGCCGAACCCGAACTCGCACCTGGCGTCGCGGCCGCTCTTCGGTAACCCCGCGCGCGCTAGAACGAGAGGCGAGATGAACGGCAGCCCCGAACCCCCGAGCCGGCGCCAGGCATTCGCCCTCGCGGCCGCGCTTGCGCTGACCGTCATCACCGGGGGCGCCGCCGTGACCGGCCTACGGCACGCGGCGCCCGCACCTCGGCAGGCGCCGGTCGTGCACCTCGTGCAACCTTCGGCGCCGGCGCCTGCCCCTCCCCTGGAGGAGTCGGACTGATGCGCAGAATCTGGGCCGCGGTCGCCTCCGTCTGGGCGCTGCTCGCGATCGTCGCGGTGCTCGCGTGGTCGCACCCGCCGGTGCAGCCACCGGCGGGCGGCGCGACCGTCGTCGTGATCAAGGGCAAGAAGGGTCACGCGGTCGTGCTGCCGGGCAACGTCGCGACGCACACGACCACGCACACCTCGGCGCCGCCGGCGGGCGGCTGATGATCGCGCACGGCGTCCCGCTCGCCTGGCTGATCGCGCGCGCCTCCGGGCTCGTCGCCTTCGGCCTGCTGACCCTGTCGATGTGGCTCGGGCTCGCGATGAGCACACGCCTCCTCGGGCCGCGCCGCCAGAAGGCGCTGTTCGGCTGGCACCGGACGCTCGTCTGGACGGCGCTCTCGATGGTCGGCCTCCACATGCTCGCCGTGCTCGCCGACCCGGTGCTGCACTTCGGGCTGCCGGCGGTGCTCGTGCCGTTCGCCGCTCCGTGGAAGACGGCCGGCGTCGCCGCCGGCGTCCTCGGCGGCTGGCTCGCGCTCGCACTGGCGCTGTCGTTCCGCGCGAAGAAGTGGCTCGGCCACCGCGGCTGGCGCCTGCTGCACTACGCGAGCTTCGGCGCCTTCGTGCTCTTCCTCGGCCACGCGCTCGCCGTCGGCACCGACCTCAGGGGCCTCGGCGGGCCGATCCTCGCCGCGCTCGCCGCCGGCCCCGTGATCTGGCTCGGCCTCGCCCGCATCTTGCTGCCGCGCCAGGCGCCTCGCCCCGCTGTCGCGGCGGCCTAGAGCTGGATCGTGTAGCCGAGGTCGATCGGGTTCGGTGGGAACGGGACGATGCGGCTCGTGCCGTCCTCGTGCCAGCCGAGCCGCTCGTAGAAGCGCCGCGCCCGCTCGTTGTGCTCGAGCGCCCAGAGGTGGCACACCGCGGAGCCGGCGGCGCGAAGGTGGTCGAGGACGTGGTCGTGCAGCGCCCGGCCGACGCCGCGGCTCCACCACTCCGGCACGACGTAGAGCCCGTCGAGCCACTCGGCACGCGCGCCGGCGACGCCGACGGCCGCGCCGTCCTCCTCCGCGACGAAGACCGCGACCTCCTCGTCCGCGAGCGCCTCCTCCCAGCGCAGCGTGACCTCGTCCATCGGGTACGGGTAGCGGTCGGGCGGGAAGATGTGCGCCAGCGCGGCGAGCGAGGCGTCGCGCTGGATCGCCGCGAGCGCCGCCGCCTCGTCCGGGTGCGCGCGACGGATCATCCGTGCCGGGCGAGGAAGTCGAGCGTGCGCCGCCAGGCGTCGTCCGAGGCGGCCGCGAACGCTTCCTGCTTGCGGTCGAAGAAGCTGTGCGGCGCGCCCTCGTAGACGACCAGCTCGTGCTCGACGCCGGCGTCGGCGAGCGCCCGCTCGAACGCCTGGTTGTGCTCGGGGAGGATGTTCTGGTCGGCGCCGGCCTGGAGCGCGAGCAGTGGCGCGTCGATCTTGTCGGCGAGTTGCTCCGGCCCGGGCCGACCGTCCGGCGACACGCCCGGCCGGCCGTAGAAGCCGACCACGCCCCCGAGCCCGTGCCCGCCGGCCGCCGCGAGCCACGAGTGCCGGCCGCCGAAGCAGAAGCCGACGGCGTAGACGGAGCGGACGCCGAGCGAGCGGAGGTGCTCGACTGCCGCGTGGACGTCGAGCTGGACCTGCTCGGGCGTCACGGCCTGGACGTGCGGCGGGTAGTCGAACTCCTCACCGCGCTTCTCGATCCCCGCCGTGCGGCCGAAGTAGTCGAACGCCAGCGCCGCGTACCCGCGCTCGGCGAAGCGCAGGGCCAGCTCCTCGTAGAAGCGGTAGAGCCCGCGGACGTCCGGCAGGATCACGACCCCGGACTCGGACGGCTCGTCCGGCGCGGCCAGGAGGGCCGCGAAGCGGTTGCCGTCCGCCGCCTCCAGCACGAGGTCGTCGTGCGAGACGGCCGCGCCCGAGATCACAGGAATCGGCGGCGCCGAGTCGAGGTCGAAGCACACGGGTGAGCGGAGCCTAGCGAGTGGGTATTGGTACAGCCGTGAACCTGGAACCGATCGACCAGGCGCTCGGCGCGAGGCTGGAACGCATCGTCGTGTCGCACCACCGACGCCGGCTGCGGCAGGTCGGCCGCCTCGGCGCGCTCGACGCTCCGGCGGGCGGCTGGGCCGCCGGCGAGCCGCCGCCGCGGGCGGGAAACGCCTTCGAGGTCTTCGTCGACGGCTCGGCCGCGTTCCCGAAGCTCGTCGAGGCTATCCGCGGCGCGCGCTCGCACGTCCAACTCGCAGGCTGGCACTTCACGCCGGAGATCGAGCTCGAGGGGACGACGCTGCGCGAGCTGCTCGCCGAGACGGCGGAGCGCGTCGACGTCCGCGTGCTCCAGTGGGCAGGCGCGCCGCTGCCGCTCTTCCACCCCGACCGACGCGAGGTGCGGGAGGGCCGCGAGCGGCTCTCGGCCGGCACCCGCATCCGGCACGCCCTCGACGACCGCGAGCGCCCGATGCATTGCCACCACGAGAAGCTCGCGATCGTCGACGGCGAGGTCGCCTTCGTCGGCGGCATCGACCTGAGCCTGCTCGGCGGCGACCGCCGCGACGACTCCGCCCATCCGCCGCGCGGAAGCCTCGGGTGGCACGACGCGGCGTCACGCGTCCAAGGGCCCGCTGTTGCGGACGTCGCCGCGCACTTCGCGCTGCGCTGGGCCGAGGTCACCGGCGAGGAGCTGCCGCCGGCGGAGCCGACCGACCGCGGCGACGTCGAGCTCCAGGTCGTGCGCACCGTGCCGAACGGCGTCTACGACCGGCTTCCCGACGGCGACTTCACCATCCTCGAGAGCTACCTGCGCGCGCTCCGCTCGGCCGAGCACCTGATCTACCTCGAGAGCCAGTTCCTCTGGTCGCCGGAGCTCGTCGCGGTGCTCGTCGACAAGCTGCGCCATCCGCCGAGCGACGACTTCCGCCTCGTCGTCGTGCTGCCGGCCAGGGCCAAGAACGGCCAGGAGGACACGCGCGGCCAGCTCGGCGTGCTGGTCGACGCCGACGACGGCGCCGGCCGTTTCCTCGCGTGCACGCTCTGGCAGCCGGGCCCGGGCGGACGGCCCGTCTACGTCCACGCGAAGATCGGCGTCGTCGACGACCGCTGGCTGACGATCGGGTCGGCGAACCTGAACGAGCACTCGCTCTTCAACGACACGGAGATGAACGTCGTGACGCACGACCCGGCGCTGGCGCGGCAGACGCGGCTGCGGCTCTGGGCGGAGCACCTCGAATGCGACCCCGCGGAGCTCGAGGGCGAGCCGGCGCGGATCGTCGACGAGCGCTGGCGGCCGCTGGCCGAGGAGCAGCTGGAACGGGCCGAGCGCGACGGGCACGGCACGCGGAAGCTCCGCCTCCTGCCGCGAATCTCGCGGCGCACGAAGGGCGTCCTCGGGCCGCTGAACGGCCTCCTGGTCGACGGCTGAGCGCCGGGCCATGGGGGGAAATCCGCAGCCGGTATCGGCAGCTGCACCGATGCGCCGAGCCGCGCGAGGCGCGAGTTTCCACTCATGGACGGGAGCCCTCCCGACCCCGCCGGAGCACTCGAGCACACGGTCGAGCGGCTCCGGGAGTCGCGCGTCACGCTGCCGACGTTCGCGCAGCTCGCCGACCCGGCGCTGATCCCACGCGCGATCCGCGACGAGCTCGTCGCGATCGACCCGGACGAGCCGCACCCGCTGAACCTCTTCCGCGTCCACTGGCACAACGGGCCGGGGCGGCGGGAGCAGGTCGACGTGCCGGTGCACCTCGTCCTGCCACGTGAGCTGACCGGGGTCGACGCGAGGATCGTGGTCGCGCTCGGCGACCGCTTCCCGCTGATCGGCGCGCACAAGGTGCTCGCGGCCTACGGCTGCCTCGCGCCGCGCCTCGCCGACGGCAGCTTCGACCCGGCGCGCCAGCGCGCCGTCTGGCCCTCGACGGGGAACTACTGCCGCGGCGGCGTCGCGATCTCGCGCCTGCTCGGCTGCCGCGGCGTAGCCGTTCTGCCGGAGGGCATGAGCCGCGAGCGCTTCGACTGGCTCGAGCGCTGGGTGACGGAGCCGGAGGACGTGATCCGCACGCCGGGCACCGAGAGCAACGTCAAGGAGATCTACGACCGCTGCCGTGAGCTCGCCGCGGACCCCGGGAACGTGATCCTCAACCAGTTCGCCGAGTTCGGGAACTACGTCGCCCACTACCACGCGACCGGCCGCGCGCTCGAGCGGATCTTCGAGGCGGCGCAGGCCGGGGCGCCGGGGCTGAGGCTGCGGGCGTTCGTCTCGGCGACCGGCTCGGCCGGCACGATCGCGGCGGGCGACTACCTGAAGGAGCGACTCGGCGCGCTCGTCGTCGCGGCCGAGGCGCTCGAGTGCCCGACGCTGCTCCGGAACGGCTTCGGCGAGCACAACATCCAGGGGATCGGCGACAAGCACGTGCCGCTGATCCACAACGTGCTGAACACCGACGTCGTGCTGGCGGTCTCCGACCGCGCGACCGACCGGCTCGGCGTCGTCTTCGGCAGCGAGGTCGGCCGGCGGTACCTCGCCGAGCGCCGGCGCGTCCCGGCGGAGGTGCTGGAAGGCCTCTCGTCGCTCGGCCTCTC
>DASSMZ010000232.1:0-2089 GCA_035688325.1 Gaiellaceae bacterium | reverse complement strand
ACGCGCATCCGCCCACCGGGGCTGAAGGAGTACCTCGTCATCCACGGCACCGCACGCGTGACGGAGGGCGGTGCACCGGAGCTCCTGCAACAGCTGGCGCACGTCTACCTCGGGCCGAACGTGAGCTTCCCACCCATGGCGGATCCGCCGCAGGGTTACGTCACGCACATCACCATCGATCGCATCGGCGGCGTCGGTCCCTGGTCAGACTGAAGCCGTAATCCTCAGCCGAGCTCCGTTCCACCTCAAAGCACGAGCTGCTCGGGAAAGACCGCACCGTCCGCGAAGCGCTCGAGCCGGTACGGCGCGAGGTCGACGGGTGCCTCCCGCTCCAGCAGCTCGTGCGCGACCGCATTGCCGACGGCCGGTGACTGCATGAAGCCGTGGCCGGAGAAGCCGCACGCGGCGTACACGCCGTCGCGCACCCAGCCGATCACCGGGTGCACGTCCGGCGTCATGTCGTAGAGCCCAGCCCACGCGCGGACGACCGGCGCGTCGGCCGCAGGCGGATAGCGATGTGCGAGGCGCCGGCGGCAATCGGCGACCAGCTCTTCGTCGACCACCTCGTCGGACGTCCATCGCGGCTCCGGCTCGGTCATCGCAAGCCGCAGCGTGTTGCCGCGCCGGCGGAAATGGAACGTCGTCTCGTCTTCGACCGTCATCGGCAGCTCGTGAGGCAGGTCGCGGACCGGCCCGACGTCGACGAGCTGACGGCAGAGGGGCCGGATCGGCAGCTCCGGCACGAGCTCCGTCGACGCCGCCCCACAGGCGACGACGAGGACGTCGCCCGGAACCTCGCCGGCGTCGGTTTGCTCCCGGAGGTCGACGCCGAGGCCGACCGCGCGACGCACGAGCTCCGCCGTCACCGCTGCCGGCTCCGCCACGCCGTCCTCCCAGCACGCGACGGCGCCGGCGACGTCATCCTTCCGCAGGCCGCGAAAGCGCGTCGGCTCGACCTCCTCGACGGGGACGCCGAGGCCCCGCTGCATCTCCGCGCGCGCCCTCAGTCGTTCCCAGCCGGCATCGCTCGTCGCCAGGAACATGTAGCCGACCGGCTCGAAGAACGGGACGCCGAGCTCGCGGAAGAGCGTGCCGCTCTGCTGCGCCAGCCGCACCTCCGCCTCCGTCGAGAACTGCTGGCGGAAGCCGCCCATGGCCTTTCCCGTCGCACCCGACGCGACCGTGCCCTGGTCCGCCAGCACGACGTCGTCCGCCCCCAGGAGCGCGAGGTGGTACGCGATCGAGGCGCCTACAGCGCCCGCACCGGCGATGACGATTCGAGCCATAGCTCCAGTTCGCCGCGCTCGGCGTCGGTGAGCAGGCGCAGGGGCCGGCGCACGTCGGGGCCGATCGGGACGCCGCGCATCGCCACGACGAGCTTCGCCGCCGCCTGCAGCGGGAAGCGCTCGAGCGCGACCCGGACCGGCCCGAGCTCGGCTGCTGCTGGATCGCGCACCGCAGCGACGACGAGCTCCGGGAACGCCGAGGCGAGCGCGGACACGGCGCCGACGGCGCCCCCGGCGAGGCCCTGCGGGATCAACGACTCCGGCCCCACGAAGATGTCGAGGCCCTCGAGCAGGTACGGCGCGAACTGCTCCCACGGCGTGTCGGAGACCTTCAGGCCGCGGAAGTTCGGCGCCTCCTCGCGGAGCTGCTCGAGCACCGACAGCGGGACGGCGTAGCCGCTCCGCGCGGCGAACTCGTAGACGTAGAACGACACGGGAGCGGCGGCGCGCGCAGCCGCGGCCAGATGCGCGAGCAGCGCCGCGTCGTCGAGCCGGAAGTACGGCGGCGCCATGACGGCCACCGCGTCGGCGCCGATGTCGGCGGCGTGCGCGGCCAGCTCGACGGTGTCCCAGGTCGACTGGGCGCCGCAGTGCACGGCGACCTGCACCCGCCCGGCCGCGGCCTCGACGAACAGCCGCGCGGCGTGCCGGCGCTGCTCGACGGGGAGCAGGAAGCCCTCGCCCGTCGTGCCGAGCGCCAGCAGCCCGTCCACCCCGGCCTCGACGAGGAAGTCGACGTACGGCCCGATGGCCGCCTCGTCGAGCGCCTCCCCTGCGTCCCTCAGCGGCGTCAATGCTCCCGC
>DASSMZ010000230.1:0-4787 GCA_035688325.1 Gaiellaceae bacterium | reverse complement strand
CCGGCCCCGACATGTGTACGAACGGGGGATAAGCCTGTGGAAGATGTGGAAAAGGGCTGCTGAAGCCGCGGTTCCTAGCGGGATGCGGCCACCGCGCCGATTGTGCGGAACCGCACACGCCGCTGGCGCCGCAGCTCGTCGCCAGACACGCCGTCGAGCAGCTCGAGCGACTCCTGCAGCGCGTCGCCGAGCAGCCGCGCGGCCGCCTCGTGGTCGGTGTGGGCGCCCGGCTCAGGCTCCGGGACGATCGCGTCGATCACGCCCAGCTCCAGGCAGTGCGCCGCGTCGGGCTTGAATGCCGCGGCCGCCTTCCGCGCCTCGCCCGCGTCGCGCCAGAGAATCGCCGCGCAGCCCTCGGGCGAGATGACCGTGTAGATCGCGTTCTCCTGCATCAGCACACGGTCGGCGAGCGCGGTCGCGATCGCACCGCCCGACCCGCCCTCGCCGATCACGCAGGTCACGACCGGGACGTGCAACCGGGACAGCAGCGCCTGCGAGCGCGCGATCGCCCCGCCCTGGCCGTGCTGCTCCGCCGTCACGCCGGGGTACGCGCCCGGGATGTCGACGAGGCTGAGCAGCGGGAAGCCGTGCCGCTCGGCGAGCTCCATCGCCCGCATCGCCTTGCCGTACCCCTCGGGGTAGGCCATGCCGAAGTTGCGCCGGGTCCGCTCCTTCACGTCACGGCCCTTCTGGTTGCCGACGAGCACGACCGTCCGGCCGCGGAAGCGTCCGAGGCCGGCGACGAGCGCCGCGTCGTCGCCGTGGTGGTGGTCTCCGTGCAGCTCGAACCAGTCGTCCAGCAGCCGCTCGACGTAGTCGAGCGTGTACGGCCGTTCCGGGTGCCGCGCCAGCTCGACGGAGCGCCAGATCTCCTCGTCGCTCGGCTCGGAGACGATCCGGTCGAGCTGCCTCTGCAGCCGCTCGAGCTCGCCGGAGAGCTTCGCGCCACGGAGCAGCGGCAGGCTGCGCAGGCGGCTCAACTGGGAGCGCAGCCGAAGCTGCTCGGCCTCACCGGTCATCGGCGAAGAGCCTCAGCAGCCGTGCCACCGTCGCGCGCAGCTCGGCCCGGGGAACGATCGCGTCGACGTGGCCGTGCCGGTAGTTGGACTCGGCGAGCCCGAAGTCCTCGGGCAGCTTCTCGCGCGTCGTCTGCTGCACGACGCGCGGGCCGGTGAACGAGAGCAGCGCGCCGGGCTCGGCCACCAGCACGTCGCCGAGGCTCGCGAAGCTCGCGAGCACGCCGGCGGTCGTCGGGTGCGCCATCACGCTGATCAGCGTCCCGCCGGCGTCGTGCAGGTCCTCGACCGCGCAGACCGTCTTCGGCAGCTGCATCAGCGACAGGATCCCTTCCTGCATGCGCGCGCCGCCGGTCGTCGTGACCGAGACGAGCGGGACGCCGCGCTCCGCGGCGCCCTCGCAGGCGCGCGCGAACTTCTCGCCGACGACGCGGCCCATCGAGCCACCCATGAAGCCGAACTCCATCACCGCGAGCTGGCACGGCTCGTCCTCGATCGCGGCGCGGCCGATCACCATCGCCTCGCCGAGCCCGGTCGCGAGCTCCGCCTCCGCCAGCCGCTCCGCGTACGGGCGCAGGTCGAAGAAGCCGAGCGGGTCGTCGGAGCGCAGCTCGGCCGCCTCCTCCGCGAACGACCCGTCGTCGGTGAGCTGCGCGATCCGGTCGCGCGCGTGGATTGGGAAGTGGTGGCCGCACTGCGGGCAGACGTTGAGGTGCTCCGCGAGCTCGTCGTCGCGGTAGTGCGAACCGCAGTTCGGGCACGTGTTCGGATGCGGCCGCCCGTTCTCTGGCGGCGCGTGCTTGTGCTCGATGGAGACGTCGATCCGCTCGGACACGGCTTCGCGAGTTTAGACCCGCCGCCCCGGCCGGGAGTTACAGCCCGAGCGCAAGTGCGAGACGGGTGAGCGGCTCGACGTTCGCCGGGTCGGCCGCGACGCCGCTGAACCCGGCGCCGAGCACCGGCACGCGCTCGTGGACGCTCCGCAGCAGCTGCTCGACCTCGTCGAGCGTCAACCCGCCGGGCTCCGGCATGAACGGATGGATCTCGCCCGGCTCGAGCGCGTCGACGTCGAGCGCGACGTAGGCGCCCTCGGTTCCGTCGAGCGCCTGCTCGAGCTCGGACGCGTCGGTGCGGAGGCCGATCGACGCGACGTACTCGGCCTCCGGCGGGTCGAGGTTGCGCGCGCCGAGCAGGATCGCGTCCCGAGGATCGACCGCACCGGCGTCGAGGATCATGCGGAACGGCATTCCCCAGAGGTCCCCCGACGGAGACGTCTCGGGCGTGTTCAGGTCGCCATGCGCGTCGAGCCAGACGAGCGCGATGCGCTCGTTGCGGGCCGCCAGCGACTCGACCGCGCCGATGTGCGCGCAGCAGCAGCCGCCGAGCACGAGCGGCCGCTCGGGCAGGTCGATCGCGACCGCGAGCGTCTGCTCGTCGAGCGTCTGCTCCTCGACCACCGACGCCTCCGGGAACGGCAGCGGCAGCCGCGCGGCCTCGGCCATCGACTCGCCGCCCTCGCCCCACGCCTGCGGCACGCGCACGAGGCCGGCGCCGAACTCGCGTCCGCACGCGTGGCACTCGTAGTCGGGGCCGATCGCGACGCACGTGAACGTCCCGCACTCGGGACAGCGGGCGCGCAGGCGGCTCACAGCCGCTTCTCGTAGATGTCGTTGCGACGCACGACGCGCATGCCGACGCGCTCGTAGAGCCGCACCGCGCCCGTCGTGTTCTCTGCGTCGACGCCGAGCCCGACGCGCGTGGCTCCGCGCGCCCGGAAGTCCCGGAACGAGTGGCGCAGGAGCGCGGCGCCGAGCCCACGCCTTCGCCACGGCGGCCGCACGCCGAGAACCTCGATCCAGCCGAACTGCGGATCTCCCGAGAAGTGCCAACGGTTCAGCGACAGCGCCGCCAGCTCGTCCCCGTCCTCGACGAGCCACCACAGCGACGGGTCGAAGTCGTCGCGGTCGATCGTGAAGGAGCGCCATTGCTCGTACGGCTGCGGACGGAATTCCCAGTGGTCGGCGAACGCGTCCATGTGCGCCTCGTGGATGCGCTCCGCCTCGTCCGACCGCGCGTTCCTGACCTCGAGCTCCTCCGGCCAGACCGGCTCGGGAAGCTCGTCGTCCAGGTCGATCAGCATCCGGAAGGCGCTGCGCACGAGCTGCCAGCCGTCGTCGTCGTACACGCCGCGGACGAGGTCGTCGTCCCCCTGCGCGACCCCGTGCAGGACCTGCGGCAGACCACTGGCCGACTGACGGACATGCGCCTGGGCCTCGGCGAGCAGGGCCTCTGCGGTCACGCGGTCGAGGCCGCGCGCGTCGACGTCCGCGTGGCTGTCGTCCTCACGGACGACGTCGAGGTAGCCGGTGATGCACCCGCCCCGCTCCGCCACCCGCATCCAGAGGTGCGGAACGGCGAGCCACTCGCGGAGCTCGGCCTCGCTCGTCTCGCTCTCGCCGAGCACACGCATGGCGTGCTCCTCCATCATCGCCGCCAGCGCCGGCACCTCCTCGCCGCGCGGCTCCCGAACCTCGACGCTCACGCGAGCTCGTCCAGCGTCTCGCCCAGGCGCGCGAGGTCCGGCAGCGCGCGTGTCGGCTCGGGCCCCGGCGTCTCGCCGAGACGGTTGATCCAGATCGAGGGCAGGCCGAGCTCGTTCGCGGGGGCGACGTCGTGGAAGAGGCTCGCCGCAACGTGGACGTCCGGCAGGCGCCCGACGCGCTGCTCGAACGCCCGCCAGTGGCCGAGCGCCGGCTTGTACGACCCGATCTCCGACGCGACGATCGCGAGCTCGAAGCCGCCGCCGAGGCGCCGCATCGACGCGTCGATGTAGTCGCGGTCGGTGTTCGACAGGATCGCGAGCTTCCAGCCACGGCCGCGCGCCTCCTCGAGCGCCGACGGCACCTCGGGGAACGGCTGCCAGTCGGGCAGCGAGTCCGCGAGCGCCGTCTCCTCGCCGGCCGGCGCGCCGAGCCGGCGCAGCGCCTCGGTCAGCACCGCGCGGTAGCTCCTCGTCCCGTCGGCCTCGAGTTGCGGCTCGAGCTCGTGGTAGCGCTGCAACAGCTCGCCGGCGCGGCTCTCGCCGAAGACACGGGCGAGCTGCGTGCGGATCCCGCCGTTCCAGTCGATCAGGGTGCCGTAGCAGTCGAAGGTCGCCCACCGGTCCCTCGCCACGTGTGCGAGCTTACCGCCGGACATGCAGCGCAAGACGGTCACGGTTTTGTTCTGCGACGTGACGGGCTCGACCGCCCTCGGCGAGTCGCTCGACCCCGAGGCGCTGCGGGCGCTGCTCTCGCGGTACTTCGATCGCATGTCCGGGATCGTCGAGCGCCATGGCGGCACGGTCGAGAAGTTCATCGGCGACGCGGTGATGGCGGTGTTCGGCGTGCCGGTCGCGCACGAGGACGACGCGCTGCGCGCGGTGCGCGCCGCCGCCGAGATGCGCGACGCGCTGCCGGAGCTCGGCGTCGAGGCGCGCATCGGCGTGACCACCGGCGTCGTCGTCACCGGCAGCGAGGAGCGGCTCGCGACCGGTGACGCGGTCAACGTCGCCGCGCGCCTCGAGCAGGCCGCCGACCCGGGCGAGGTGCTGCTCGGCGAGCCGACGCTGGAGCTCGTGCGCTCGGCGGTCGAGGCCGATCCCGTCGAGCCGCTGGAGCTGAGAGGGAAGACAGAGCGCGTGCCGGCCCACCGCCTCCTGCAAGTGCTCGAGACTCCGGAGCGGCGCCACGAGTCCCTCTTCGTCGGCCGTGAGCGAGAGGTCGCGCTGGT
>DASSMZ010000213.1:0-4173 GCA_035688325.1 Gaiellaceae bacterium | reverse complement strand
GGCGCAGGCGGTCAGGAACTGCTCGAGCGCGCCGCGGTTCGCCTTGCCCTCGGTGAACTTCTTCACGAACTCGACCCGCTCGTCGAACCGCACCGCGCGGCCGGCGATCGTGGCCCAGTAGAGCTGCTCGTCGTCGTCGAGGAAGCGCGGGTCGACGCGCTGCCACTCGCGGTCGATCACGGCGAGGCGGCGCTTCACGTCGGGCGTCACCGGCACGAGCCACGGGGCCGGCGAGAGCTTCCTGCGCGCCCGCCGCTGCACGCGCCGCCGCGGGGCGGGCGTCACGCGCGCGCCCTCGCGGTAGAAGTCGGCGTCCAGCAGGCTGTGCAGCGAGACGACACGCTCGTTGTGGGTCGCGCCCTTCGGGACGAAGTCGACGACGACGCCGGCCTCCTTGCGCGGGTGCATGCGCATGATCCGGCCGATGCGCTGCTGGTAGACGCGGCGCGAGGCCGTCGGCGCGAGGTGCATGACGACGGTCGCGCGCGGCGAGTTCCAGCCCTCGGCGAGCAGCATCGCGTTGATCAGGATGTTGATCTCGCCGCGCTCGTAGGCGGCGAGCGTCTCGGCCAGCTGCACCGGCGGCGTCCGCCCGCTGACGGCCTCCGCCTTGAGCCCGACGGCGCGGAACTCCTTGGCCAGGTTGTACGCGTGCTCGACGCCCGCGGCGTAGACGATCCCGGGCGTGTTGTCGAAGCGGTCGCGGTAGAGGCTCGCCGCGGCCTGGTTCAGGGCCTGGTGGTCGAGGACGGCGGCCAGCGCGCGCTCCTCGAAGTCGCCGCCGACGATCGGCACCGACGAGATCGCAGCGGCCGGCGGGACGCGGAGGCAGCGCAACGGCGCGATCAGCCCGCGCCTGGCCGCGTCGCCGAGCGGCAGCTCGTCGATCGAGGCGGGGAAGACGTCGGAGACCTGCTTCGCGATCAGCTGCTCGGTCGCCGTCATCCCGATGTAGATCGGGTCGGAGAAGCTGCGGATCGCGGTGCTCGTCTTCTCGCCGAGCGCCGTGTGCGCCTCGTCGGCGATCACGAGCTGGTAGGCCGACGAGTCGAGGTCCTGCCAGTGGCGTGCGAACCACGCGTACGTCTGAACCGTGACCGCGTTCCGGTGTTTGGAGGTCGTTCCCTTGAGGATCGCGTCCGCGAAGCGGTCGCCGTAGCCCTCCGTCTTCAGCTCGCGGTGGAACTGCGAGACGAGCAGCCGCCGGTGCGTGAGGATCAGGACGCCGAGCGTCCGCGCGGCCTCGACGAAGCCGGCCGCCGCGATCGTCTTGCCCGAGGCCGTCGGGTGGCGGAAGCGGTAGCGTCGCGTCGCGCCGGGATCCTTGCCGGTGTGCTCCGCCGGGAGCGCGAGCTCCTCGGCGCGCTCCTCGAGGTGGATGCCGAGATCCTCCTCGTCCTCGTCGGCCTCTGCCGCCGGCTCCTCGACACCGTTGCCGTTGCCGTTCAGCTCCGGCTCCACCTGTGTTGCGGCGATCAGCTCGGTGAGCATGCCCGCGAGCGCGTCGATCTGGTGCCGGCGCAGCTCCGTGCCCGACGCGAGCCGCGGCGGGTCCTGGCTGAGCACGCGCTCGAGCCCGAGCATCAGCGCGTAGCGGATCTTCCATTCGTACGACGGCGCGCGTGCGCCCGCGTCGATCTCGGCCAGCGCGTCGTCCAGCGCGCGCCGTCGCGCCGTGTCGGGCGCGAGCACGACTACCGGATCTTCATCCGGGTGGAGAAAGGGCTCACCGGCCCATGCTTCGGCCCGGAGGGCGGCGGCGGCTAGGCCGTCCGGAGCCTCCAACGCCAGCGTTGGTTGCTCGATCGCTTCTTGCATGTCTGCAGCACGTCGCCGTGCCGCCAAGTCTCAGTGAGAGAGCCCGCTCGCGCTGGATGCCCCTGGGCGAGCGAAGCAGACGGAGTATACCGGAGTCAGCGGCCTTCAAAGCCGCCGGAAACTAGCCGCCGAGCCCGCCGAACACCGCGAACGGGTTCTGCGGCGTGACCTCCCAGACGACCTCGCCGCCGGGCTCCGCTTCACCGTGGAGCCGCCGCGCCAGCTCGCGCGCCTCCTCCTCGGAGCCCGCGCCGACGATCACGTAGCGCCAGCGGCGCGCGACCCCGTAGCCCTCGCCCTCCAGTCGGTCGGCCAGCCGCTCGGCCTCGGCGTGCGAGTCGAGCTCGACGCGCACCTCCCACGGCGCGTAGCCGCGGTCGAGCTCCTCCTCCTCCCACGACTCGCTCGGCGGCTCGCCCGACCAGCGCTCCTCCTCCGGGAGCCACCGCTCGCTGACGACCTCCGTCGCCCGGAAGCCCTCCTCCGCCAGCTCGGACTCGACGATCTGCCGCGCGCGCTCGGCCGCGCCGGGCGAGTCGACGTAGACGAAGACCGTGTCCTCGTCGTTGGAGACGGCGAGCCGCTGCCCCTCGAGCTCCGCCGCGAGCCGCTTCGCCTCGTCGGAGCCGAGGTCGAGGCCGAGCCGCCCGAGCAGCGACTCGGCATGGGCCGCCTCGGCCAGCTCGACTCGTATGCGCCAGTCGTCGCTCATCTCGTCGCCGCCCCTGCACCGGTCTCGGCGAGGGGGTGCCCGAACATCCTCTCCGAAATCCCGGTCTGGTCGAGGTGCTTGGTGATCCCGCCGAGCCAGAACGGCCAGCCGGCACCGAGCAGGAGCGCGGTGTCGACGTCCTTCGCCTCGGCCACCACGCCTTCCTCGAGCAGGTGGTGGATCTCGTCGGCGAGCGCCTCGAGCGCCGATTCGAGAATCTGCTCCTGCGAGCGCGGCTCCTCGGCACGCCCCGCGATCTCGTCGCGGCCGTCGGCGTAGTTGGCCAGCGTCTGCGAGAGCGGAAAGCGGTCGGGGTAGGCGGCATGGAGCGTCCCGAGCACGTGGTTGGCGACCCGCGGGCCGACCATCTGCAGCAGCACCGAGGGCGCCATCGGCAGCCCGAGCCGCAGGATCGCGTCGTCGGCTTCGTCGGGGTCGGTGCCGTGCTCGAGCGCGTCGAGCACCACGCTCATCAGGCGCGTCAGCACCCGGTTGACGACGAACGCCGGCGCGTCTGCGACGAGCACCGGCCGCTTGCGCAGCTTGTCGGCGAACGCCCAGGCGGTCGCGAGCGTCTCGTCGTCGGTCCGCGGTGTCCGGACGAGCTCGACGAGCGGGAGCACGGCGACCGGGTTGAAGAAGTGGATCCCGACGTCGGCGCCGATCTCCTCGACGGACAGGCTCGAGGTGTTCGTCGCGAGCACGCAGTCGTCACGCACGTGCTCGCGCAGCTCGCGGAGCACCTGCTGCTTGACCTCGAGCTCCTCGAAGACCGCCTCGAGCACGAGCTCGCAGTCGGCGAAGTCGTCGTAGCCGGTCGAGGTCGAGACGAGCGAGGCGAGGAAGCGCGCCCTGCCCTCGTCGTAGCGGCCCTTCGCGACCTGCTCGGCGAGCGCCTCCTCGATCGTCTCGCGAGCGCCCGCGAGCGCCTCCTCGCTCACGTCGCGCATCGCCACCGGAAGCTCGAGGCGCCGCAGGAAGAGCGTCGCCAGCTGTGTCGCCATCAGGCCCGCGCCGACGAGGCCGACCTTGCGGATCGGCCGCGGCTCGGCGTCGGGGCGGCCGGGCGCGCGCTTCGCGCGGCGGTCGACCAGGTCGAACGCGTACAGCGACGCCTGCGCCTGCGGCCCCGGCAGCAGCTCGCCGACGGCGTCCTCCTCGGCGGCGTAGCCCTCTTCGAGCGACCAGCCGGAGAGGGCACCCTCGATCAGGTCGAGCGCCGCGTAGGGCGCGGGCGCGGCGCCGTGCACCTGGCCGTCGAGCCGGCCGCGTGCCTTCCGCAGCACCTCGGCCGCGTCTTCGGGCGACCGCTCCGCCCGTTCCGGCAGCGCCAGAGCGAACGCGATCGACTCGTCCACGAACTCGGCCGGCTCGAGCAGCCGGTCGGCGAACCCGAGCTCGAACGCCTCGTGGCCGCTCAGCATCCGGTTCTGCCGCATCGGGTTCGCGACGACGAACTTCACCGCCGTCTCGGCACCGACGAGCCTGGGCACGAGCTGCGTGCCGCCCCAGGCCGGCACGATCCCAAGGAAGCACTCGGGGCACGCGAAGTGCCGCACCGCCGTCGAGATCGTTCGCGCGTCGCAGTGCAGCGCGAGCTCGACCCCGCCGCCGAGGCAGGCGCCGTTGACGGCCGCGACGGT
>DASSMZ010000208.1:0-7398 GCA_035688325.1 Gaiellaceae bacterium | reverse complement strand
GGCAGCACGAGCTCGAGGTGCCGCCGCGATGCGACCTCCGGGACGACGCCGCCGAACCGCGCGTGCAGGTCGGCCTGCGAGGAGACGACGTTGGAACGGATCGCGCCGCCGTCCACGACCGCCGCCGCCGTCTCGTCGCAGCTCGTCTCGATCCCGAGGATCACGCCGGTCTCAGGCACGGACGGCGGAGTTCCGCTAGTCGCTCGCGACGGCGTCGCGAACGATCGGGTCCTTCCACATGATCAGCGCGTCCTCGCGGTTGTCCGTGTAGTAGCCGCGCCGGACGCCGCGAGGGCGAAAGCCGAGATCCTCGTAGAGCTTGATCGCGCCGGCGTTCGAGACGCGCACCTCGAGCGTGTAGCCGCGGCGGCTGCGCCCGGCCGTCAGCTCGAAGAGCCGGTTCAGGAGCAGCGACGCGATCCCCTGACGGCGGCGGTCCGGCGCGACGGCGACGTTCATCACGTGCCACGCGTCGACGTAGCGGGAGATGATCAGGTAGCCGACGAGCGTCGCGGTCGTCGTCTCGAACGCGCCCAGGCAGAGCGACGACGGCTTGGCCAGCTCGCTCGCGAACATCGAGCGCGACCACGGCGTCGGGTAGGAGCTGCGCTCGATCTCCTCGATCGCGTTGAGGTCGCGCAGCTCGAGGCGGCGGAGCTCGACCTCGGTCATCGCTGCCGCTCCGCGTCCGGGACGCGCAGGTAGAGCGGGTCGACCGCGTCGGCCGGGCCGAACTCGCGCGCGAGCTGCGCGTGGAACCGCGCCCGCGGCAGGTGCCGCTCGTCGTCGTCGGGCGGCACCTCCGCCCCGCGCTCCTCGAGCACCGAGCGGTAGCGCAGCGCCCCGTCGCCCACGCAGAGCGCGACCTCGACGTCCTGCGGCGCGCAGACGACCGGCTCGCCGTCGCGCAGCGTGAAGACCTCGCGCCGGCCCGCGTCCACCACCGGTACCGCGCCGTCGGCGCCGGCGGCGAGGGCGTCGAGCGTCGAGACGCCCGCGACCTGCAGCTCGAGCGCGAACGCGAGCCCGCGCGCGGCCGCCAGCCCGAGCCGCAGCCCGGTGAAGCTCCCCGGGCCGATGCCGACGACGACGCGGGTCAGCTCGGCCCGGGAGGCGCCGCTCTCGCGGAACAGCTCGTCGGCGTCCTCGAGCACCCGAACCGCCCGGGATGCGCGCTCGCCGAGCACCTCGCCGTCCCGCACGAGCGCCGCGGTGGCGACGCTCGTCGCCGTGTCAAACGCGAGTGTCAGCACCCCCGGGCAAGCGGTCGGTGAGCGACGGGTCCGAGCTGTGCAGCGAGATCAGCCTCCGAGCATGGTCCACGTGCGACAAACGTACCTCGACGCGCACCGGCGGGAGCGCATCGGCCGCGGCCTCCGGCCACTCGACGAAGCAGATCGCGTCGCGGAAGTACGGCTCGAGGTCGCCCCATTCCGCCGCCGAGAATCCCTGGAACCGGTAGAGGTCGAGGTGCGAGACGTCGGGGTCGTTCGGATAGCGGTGCCCGATCGTGAAGGTCGGGCTGGTGACCGGGACGGTGATCCCGAGCGCGCGGCACGCGCCGCGGACGAAGGTCGTCTTGCCGCTGCCGAGCTCACCGCTGACGGTGACGACGTCTCCCGCGCAGAGCTCGCGCGCGAGCGCGGCCGCGACCGCCTCGGTCTCCGCCGGCGAGGCGGAGTCGATCTCCATTGCCGCAGCCTAGAAAAGCCCGAGCTGGACCGTCGCGGCCGGCGCAGGCTCCGGCGCGACGGGCGTCAGGAGCGGCGTCGGCGGGGCGATCTCGCGTCCCATCAGCTCCGGCAGCCGTGCGAAGTCCTGCTCCAGCACGTTCAGCATCGCCGGCGTGTACAGCGCCGCGGCCGGGTGGTAGAGCGGGTAGAGCAGCACCCGGCTGCCGCCGAGCGTGACCTCCTGCTCCACGCCGTGTACCCGCGTGATCCCGGTCGGCTTGCCCGAGAGGAGCTTCGTCGCGAAGTTCCCGAGCGTCGCGACGACCCGCGGGCCGATCAGCTCGATCTGGCGGAAGAGGTGACTTTCGCAGGCCTGGATCTCGTCCGGCTGCGGGTCGCGGTTCCCCGGCGGGCGGCACTTGAGGACGTTCGCGATGTAGACGTTCGAGCGCTCGAGCCCGATCCCCCCGAGCAGCTTGTCGAGCAGCTTCCCGGCCTGCCCGACGAACGGGTAGCCCTGCTTGTCCTCGTGGAAGCCCGGCGCCTCGCCGACGAACATCAGGTCGGCCTGCGGGTCGCCGGCGCCGAAAACGACCTGCGTGCGACCCTGCGCGAGCCGGCACTGCGTGCAGCCCGCGACCTGGCGGGCGAACGCCTCGAGCTCGGTCAGCGGATGCTCAGTGGCCGCAGCCACACGACCCGCCGCAACAGCCGCCGCCCGAGGACCGGAAGGCCGGCTGTTCGGCGGTGCCGCCGCCGTGCATCGCGAAGACCGACAGCTGCCGCCGCACGTTCGCGGAGCTGCAGCCCGGGCAGTTCGGCTCCTCGCCGTTCCGGACGAGCTCCTCGAAGTGCGACTCGCACTCCATGCAGACGTATTCGTAGATCGGCACCGTGTCAGCAGACCCTAGCAACGAGCCCGCATGATCGAGGAGCGACCGGACGTCATGCCTGAGGCGTCGCTTGCGATGCCGTCGAGAGGACGCGCGGGCTTTGCTCGTGCGTCCGTCTGAGAGCGCGGGCCCAGCCTGCTAGGCCCGCGGCAGGTCGAACCAGAAGGTGGAGCCCTCGCCCGGGGCCGAGCGGACCCCGATCGTGCCGCCCATCCGGTGCACGAGCTCGCGGCAGATGTAGAGCCCGAGCCCGGTGCCGCCGGGCATCGACCGGTGCTGGGGGTCGGCGCGGTAGAACTTCTCGAAGACCGACTCCTGCTCGGCGGACGGGATGCCCATGCCCTGGTCGGTCACCTCGACGCGCACGCCCGTCGCCGACGGCACCGTGGTCACGACCACCTCGCCGCCCTCGGGCGAGTACTTGATCGCGTTGTCGATCAGGTTGACCAGCACCTGCTCGATCCGGTCGCGGTCGCCGAGCGCGGCGGCGGCGCCGTTCCACGAGAGGTCGGCGCTGAGCGACACCGAGTCCGGGAGCTGCTCCCGCATGGCGTCGACGGCGCCGCGCACCAGCTCCGCGATGTCGACGCGCTCGCTGTCGATGCGCAGGTCGCCCCGGTCGAGCCGGTTCGCCAGCAGCACCTCCTCCGTGATCTGCGTCAGGCGCGTGCTCTGGGCGCCGATCATCTCGAGCAGCTGCTGGCGCCGCTCCGCGCTGAGCTCGATGTCGTCGCGCAGGAGCGTCTTCGCGGCGCCGAGCACCGCGGTCATCGGCGTGCGCAGCTCGTGCGAGACGGTCGCGATGAAGTCGCTCTTCGCCGCGTCGAGGCCGCGGTCGAAGGTCAGGTCGCGGAACGTGTAGACGATGCCGCGGTCGATGCGGACGGCGACGAGCGAGAGCCAGAGCTCGCGGCCGTCGACCTCGACCGGCAGCGTCACCGGCCGGGCCGCCTCCGCGCCCTCCGACACCGGGACCTCGGCGGCGACCACCGCCCAGCCGCCGAAGACGTCCGTGGTGCGCCGGTCGAGCACCTCGTCGCGCGGGCGGCCGGTGACGAGCTCGGCGGCGCGGTTCCAGAAGCGGACGGTGCCGTCGTCGCGGACGTAGAGCACGCCGTCGCCGACGGCTTCGAGCACGCGCGCCGACTGGTCGTTGGCTGCCGCCGTCGCCTCGGCGGCGGCTCGCCGCGCCGCCTCCGCCTGCGCGTGCTCGTGCAGCCGCGCGTTCCGCACCGCCGCCGCCATCAGGCTGACGAGCCCTTCGGCCAGCTCGAGCTGATCCTCGTCGTAGGTGGCGCGCTCGTCCATCAGCTGCACGACGCCGACGACCTCGCCCTCGAGCTTGATCGGCAGCATGAGCGCGGACTGCACGCCCGGCGCGCCTTCCTCCGGCACCTTGCGCATGCGGCCCTCGCGGTCGACGTCGTAGTAGACGCCGTCGGGGTTCTTCACCTGCTCCGGGACGTCGTTCACGAGCAGCGGCTCGCCGGTGACGATCACGCGGCTCTGCATGCCGCCGCCCTCCCGGTTGAGCGGCAGCGGCGGCAGGATCGACGGATCCAGCCGGCCGCCGTCGACCCACGCGTAGTCGGCGCTGATCAGCTCCGTCTCCGGGTCGTGCGAGGAGACGATCACGCCGTTGTGCGGCACCGCCTCGGCGAGCAGCTCGTGGAAGCGCTCGTACACCCGCTCCGGCTCGAGCGTCTCGTTCAGGTAGCGCGCCGCGGCGAGCAGCAGCTCGGCTTTGGTCGAACTCATCTCGGCCCCCCGGTGCCGACCCACGTCTCCATCATGATGCCCTAGTCGTGTTCGAAAGTCTCGCCGAGCGCCTGGAGGGGCGGATCGTGACGCTCGAGCCGCTCGGTCCGGAGCACGAGGACGGCCTCCGCGCCGCGGCCGCCGACGAGCGGGTGTGGCGGTGGATGATCACGCGCGACGCGGACGCGTGGATCGCCGACGCGCTGCGCGAGCATCCCGACCGGCAGCCGTTCGCGGTGCTGCGCGCCGGCCAGGTCGTCGGCTCGACGAGCTACATGTCGCTCGCGCCCGAGCATCGCCGCCTCGAGATCGGCAACACCTGGCTCGACTCGGCCGCCTGGGGCACCGGCGCGAACACGGAGGCGAAGTACCTCCTGCTCCGCCATGCCTTCGACGACGCCGGCGCGCTGCGGGTCGAGTTCAAGACGGACGCGAAGAACGAGCGGGCGCGTGCGGCGCTCGCGGCGATCCCCGCCGAGTTCGAGGGGATCCACCGGCGGCACATGCTCGTCCGGGGCGGCGAGCGGCGCGACTCGGCGTGGTACGCAGTGATCGCCGAGGACTGGCCGGCCGTGCGCGCCGCGCTCAAGGCGCGGCTCGGTGGTTAAGCTTCCCGCGCCCGGTATCCGCTACGGAACTGGAGCGTCCGATGGTGAAGAGCGTGAACGTGATCGGTCGCGGCCGCGTCGGCTCGACCCTGGCTGCGCGCCTCGAGGAGCGAGGCGTCGAGCTGTGCTCGGACGGAGCCGAGCTGACGCTGCTCTGCGTGCCGGACACGGCCATTCGCGACACGGCCCGCGGACTGTCCCCGGGGCTCGGCTGGATCGCGCACGTCTCCGGCGCGACGCCGCTCGCGGCGCTCGACCCGCACACGCGACGCTTCTCGCTGCATCCGCTGCAGACGTTCACCCGCACGCGAGGGTCGGAGCAGCTCGACGGCGCGTGGGCCGCGGTCACCGCCGAGACCGACGAGGCCCTGGAACAGGCGCTCGACCTCGCGCGCACGCTCGGGCTCGAGCCGTTCGAGCTGACGGACGAGGACCGCGCCCTGTACCACGCCGGCGCCGCGATGGCGTCGAACTTCCTGGTCACGCTGCACGAGGCGGCGGCCGGCCTGGTCGCAGCCGCGGGCGCGCCGCCCGAGGCGCTCGAGCCGCTGATGCGCCGCACGATCGACAACGACTTCGAGCTGACAGGCCCGATCGAGCGCGGAGACTGGGCGACGGTCGAGGCCCATCGCGAGGCGATCCGCCGCGCGCGGCCCGACCTGGAGCCGCTCTACGACGCGCTCGCGGAGGCGACGGCGCGGTGAGGATCGCCCGCCGCGCGGCGGACCTGCCTCGCGAGGGCGAGATCGGCCTCGTCCCGACGATGGGCGCGTTCCACGAGGGCCACCTTGCGCTCTTCCGGGCGGCGCGCGCCGAGAACGAGCTCGTCGTCGCGAGCCTGTTCGTCAACCCGGCGCAGTTCGGCGAGGGCGAGGACCTCGCGCGCTACCCGCGCGACGAGGCGCGCGACGCGGAACTGGCCGAGAGCGCCGGCGTCGACGTCCTGTACACGCCGGCCGCCGGGGAGATCTACCCGCCGGGGTTCGAGACCTGGGTCGAGGTCGAGCGGCTCGGGTCGATCCTCGAGGGCGAGCACCGACCGGGGCACTTCCGCGGCGTCGCGACCGTCTGCCTGAAGCTCTTCAACCTCGTCCGCCCGCGCCGCGCCTATTTCGGCCAGAAGGACGCGCAGCAGGTCGCGGTCGTCCGCCGGGTGGTGCGCGACCTCGCCGTCCCGGTCGAGATCCGTGTCGTGCCGACGGTCCGCGACGACGACGGCCTCGCGTCGTCGTCGCGCAACGCCTACCTCACACGCGAGGAGCGCGAGCGCGCGCTGGCTCTCCCGCGCGCTCTCGCCGCCCGCGACCGCAGCCTGCTCGACGGCCTCGAGGTCGACTATTTCGAGGAGGCCGATTTCGAGCCGCGCGTCCTCGCCGCCGCCGTCCGGGTGGGCGGCACCCGTTTGATCGACAACATCGTCCTCGAAGTCCCGTGCCAGGCTTCAGCCTGGCAGGGGCGACCAGAAGAAGGAGACTCGCAGTGAGCAAGTACGCGTCCTGGACCCACGGCAAGCTGCCGCTACCCGAGCTCGTCGAGCTGAAGCGCCGCGGGCAGAAGCTCGCGATGGTGACCGCCTACGACTACCCAAGCGGGCGGATCGCCGACGAGGCGGGCGTCGAGCTCGTGCTCGTCGGCGACTCGGCCGGGATGGTCGTGCTCGGCAACGAGTCGACCGTCCCGATCACGACCGACGAGCTGCTGATGCTGACGCGCGCGGTCACGCGCGGCGCCAAGCGGCCGATCGTCGTCTCCGACATGCCGTTCGGCTCGTTCCAGGTCTCCGACGCCGCGGCGGTCGAGAACGCGGTTCGGTTCGTCAAGGAAGCGGGCGCCGACGCGGTCAAGCTCGAGGGCGCGGGGCCGACGCTCTCGCGTGTCCAGGCGATCGTCGGCGCGGGCGTCCCGGTGATGGGGCACGTCGGGCTGACGCCGCAGTCGGCGACGATGCTGGGTGGCTTCAAGGCGCAGGGCCGCACCGCAGACAAGGCCGAGCGGCTGTACGAGGACGCGCTCGCCCTCGAAGCGGCAGGGTGCTTCGCGATCGTGCTCGAAGCGGTTCCCGCACCCGTGGCGGCGGCCGTGACCGGGGCGCTGACGGTCCCGACGATCGGGATCGGCGCCGGCGCCGGCTGCGACGGGCAGGTGCTCGTGTGGCACGACCTGCTCGGGCTCTACGAGGGCAAGGCGCCGCGCTTCGTCAAGCGATACGCCGACCTCGCGGTCGAGGCGAAGCGGGCGCTCGAGGCCTACGTCGACGACGTCCGCGCAGGCCGCTTCCCGGAGGAGCAGCACACCTACACGATCCCGGACGACGAGCTAGAGGCGTTCGAAGGCTGGGTCGCGGCGCAGCACGATCCGCAGGCCGAGCGCCAGTAGCGCGAGCGCCCAGAGGACGAACACGAGCTCGACGCCGTAGAAGGCGTCGTTGCCGCCGCCGTGGTCGGCGCCGCCGGTCTTGAAGACGTC
>DASSMZ010000196.1:0-8632 GCA_035688325.1 Gaiellaceae bacterium | reverse complement strand
TGGTTCCAAGCCTGGTTCCAAAGGCGAGCAACCTGCACGAACTGCAAGAGTCAAGCCAAGGGGAAACTCGCCGTTTGCGGCGGGTTTCTCTATGGGCGGTGCCGGGTTCGAACCAGCGACCTCCTGCTTGTAAGGCAGGCGCTCTCCCAGCTGAGCTAACCGCCCTGGCCTTCTAGGGTACGTATCCCTGGGCGGCGGCGTACTCCTCCGCCACGCGCTTGGGGACGCAGAACGCCCACGCGTCCTCGATGAGCTCGCGCAGCTCCTCCTCGTCGATCGCCGCCAGCCTGACGTGCACCCAGTGGTAGCGCATGTCGCCCCGGCTCGGCAGCGAGAACTTGTCCGGCTCCGCCTCGACGAGCGCGTTCCGCAGCTCCTTGGGGAAGGCGAACCCCATCGTCGACCCGTCGCGCGAGAGCGAGAGATAGACGATCCTCCCGATCCGGAACTTCACCATCCCGCGCACGAGCCCCTCGGAGCTGCGAGGCAGCGCGGCGGCGACGGCCCGGACGTCGTCGATGGTGACCACGGCAGTGCCCCCGACGGGATTCGAACCCGTGCTACAGCCTTGAAAGGGCTGCGACCTAGGCCGCTAGTCGACGGGGGCGAGCAGCAAGCCTAGCCGCGAGGCTCGTCATCGGCCTCGAGGTCGCGGCCGTCGTCGTCTTGATGGCAGCTACAGGCGGCGCGGCCGGCTCTCGCCCCTTCAGGAGCCGCCGAAGATGTTGAACCTGCGTCCGGGCGGAGGCGCGATCAGCTCGAGCACGTCGTCGACCGTGATGATCCCGATCGGGTGCTCCTCGTCGTCGACGACCGGCAGGACGGTGATGTCGTAGTCGGTCATGGCGCGGACGATCTCGTCGAGCTCGGCCTCGGCGGTAACGCTGCGCCTGTGCGTGATCAAGTCCGTGATCGGCGCATCGGGTCCGGCGCGGACGAGGTCGGGAAGGGAGACGGCACCGCGGTAGCGGCGGTGGGTGTTGATCGTGAAGACCCAGGCAAGGGCGTCCGAGGGAGCGACGGCCCTGCGGACGCGGTCGAGTACCTCCTCCTGGGTGGCCTGCGTGTAGACGGCGACGAACTCGGGACTCATCAATCCGCCCGCGGTGAGCGGTTCGTAGCCGAGCAGCGTGCGAAGCCGACGCCGCTGGAGGTGCGGGAGCAGATCGAGGATCTCGGCGCGACGGTCGTCGTCGAACTGGGCGATCAGGTCGGCGGCGTCGTCGGTCTCCATGCGGGCGATCAGGTCGGCGAGCTGCTGATCGTCGAGGTCCTCGGCGAACTCGAGCTGATGCTCGTCGCCGAGCTCCTCGAACAGGTCGGCCTCCAGCTCGGGATCGTGCCGGACGGCTGCGAGGATCTCCTCCCCCTGGCCGTGGGGTGCGGCCTCGACCAGGTCGGCGAGCTCTGCGGGGTGGAGTCGGGCGAGCTTCGGGTGCGGCACGCGCAGCCGGATCGTCGGGATGTGGCCGGTGAATGGCTCGAGGCTCGCCCAGTCGAGGAAGCTCGAGACCCCGACCCGCGGCGCGACCGCGCGCGGGAGGAGTCGCCGAAGCAGGCTCTGCGGGTTGATGTCGATGCCGACGACGCGCCACCAACCCTCGACACGTGCGATCTCGATCTCGTTCGCGCGCACGAGCCGGGCGCCGTCGACGTTGATCAGCTGCCGGTCGAGCAGGTCTTCACGCAACAACAGCTCGCCCTCGCGGCGCTCGAACGGCTGCAGGTCGAGTCGGGCCTGGGTGAGCGTTATGCGGCCGTGCTCGATCTCACCGACTTGCTCTGCCGGCACGAAGACGAGCCTGCCCGCGACCTTGGCGACCGCGCCGCTGATCGGCGGGTACTCCTCGCCGGTGAGCCGCACGACGAGGTCCTCGATGCGACCGAGCTTGCGGCCGTCGGCGTCCGTCAGGTCACCGCTCGTGACGAGGGAGAGATGGAGGATGGCGGGGGCGACGCTCATGGCAGCAGATAGGTGACGACGAGCGCGATCGACATCGCGCTCACGACCAGGGTGACGAACCAGCCGGCGCTCGAGAGAAGGTGGCCGCTCGAGAGCTCGCCGAGCAGCTTGCGTCGGCGGCTGAGCAGCATCACGAACACGAGGATGATCGGCAGCAGCAACCCGTTCACGACCTGGGCGAGGAACATGACGTGGATCAACGGGAGGCCTGGGATCAGGACGAGCACGGCGGCCGCACCGAGGAAGAAGGCGAGCAGCCCGTAGAAGGCGGGCGCCTGCCGCGGCCGGAGGTCGAGCCCGCGCTCCAGGCCCAGCGCCTCGGTCGTCGCGTAGGAGCTGGTCAGGGGCACCACGCCGAGCCCGAGGAAGGCGGCGCCCAGCAGGCCGAGCGCGAACACCGTCTCGGCCGCGTGCCCCGCGAGGGGGCCGAGCGCCTTCGCGGCGGCGGCCGCGTCCGGGATGCTCCGCTCGCCGTGGGCCCACAGCGTCGCGGCGGCGGCGATCATGATGAAGGCGGCGATCGAGTTGGTCAGGAAGGCGCCGAGCGCGACGTCGAAGCGCGAGGTGCGCAGATGCTCCGGGCCGAGGCGCTTGTCGGCGCAGTAGGACTGGATGAACGCCTGGCCCCAAGGCGTGATCGTCGTCCCCACGGTCGCGACCACGGCGAGCAGATACGCGGAGCTCACGTGGCCGTGTGGGGCCACCAGGTACTGTCCGCTCTTCCCCCAGTCGGGCTTCGCGAGGATCGCCGAGACCACGTAGCAGACCGAGACGCCGGCGCCGACCGCCAGGAACACGTACTGCACACGCAGGAACCCGGCCCGGGAGAGCAGCACGCCAACCACTACGACCGAGACGGCCACCGAGACCGGGACTGGCACGCCGAACAGCGACAGCGCGGCGCCGATTCCGGCGAACTCGGCCAGCGTCGTACCGAGGTTGGCGATCAGCATCGTCCCGATCGCAAGCGCCGCCCAGCGGATCCCGAACCCCTCCCGGACGAGATCGAGGAGGCCGCGGCCGGTCGCGAGCCCGAGCCGCGCACCGACTTCCTGGGTGACGAACAGGGCGAGCATGCTCGCGAGCACCACCCAGAGCAGGGCATAGCCGAACTGGGCCCCCACCACGGAGTACGTGGTGATCCCACCAGCGTCGTTGTCCGCAAAGCCGCTCACCAACCCCGGTCCGAGTACAGCGAGGAACGCCAAGGTCGGAAGCCGGACGCGCAGGGCCCGAGCGGGCCTCGCGAGGCCAACGTGCCCGCGCCGACGACGAGGGCCGAAGATCCCGGTCAGTCTTTCCACATGCCGTCGAGCCTGGCGGCCGCCTGCTCGCGCAGACGACTTCGGTGCCTAACGGCGGAGCGAAAGCGTCGCGCGTGCGTGCACGAGTCTTGGACCCGTACTGCCAGGAGCCACAGGCTCACCTCCGCGCTCGGTTGCCATGTACGGAGTCTAGCCCGGAGAACTCGTCGTTCCACCTGGGACCGCGCTCTGGACGTGGATGGCGTCGTTCCCGTAACGGCAGCGAGGGCAGCCCAGTGTCCTGACCCCTAGCCAGCCCTTGCGAGGGTCAAACGCGCGTCTGCGCCGCATACCAGTCGAGGCCCAGCGCCTCGAAGCGTGTCTGCGCCCGGGCGACCAGCGCCGAGTCGCCTCGCGCGGACCCGAGCGTCCGGAGCGCGAACGGCTCGAGGTAGGTGCCTGGGATCGCATAGCGCTCGGCATCCGCCACCGCGTCCTCCGCACGCCCGAGCGCGACGAACGCGTCGAATCGGATGGCGATCGAACCTACGAAGTTGTAGATCTGCCAGTCCCACTTCTCCGACCCGTCGAGCAGGGCCTCGAGGCGGTCGAGGTCGCCGCGGATCAACGCGAGCCGCGCACGCAGCGGATCGAGCATGAACGCGTAGCCCTCGAAGCCGAGGGCCGACTCTTCCGCCTCGAGCCGGGAGGCCTCGTCGTCCAGCCCCAGCGCCGCGCACGCCACGGCGCCGGCAAGGAGGTTTCGCGCGTTGAAGACGCACGGCGTATCGACGTTCGCCGCCACGGCGCGTTCGCCCCACTCCATACGCTCGTGCAGCCGGTCCCAGCGGCCGGCGGCCTCGTCGAGCGTGACCAGGTTGTGAATCGCGTGCACCTCGTGGTGTGGGGTCAGCCGGGCGGCGATCGCCTCGTGGCGAAGCGCGTGGAGCTCCGCCTCGTCGAGTCGGCCGAGCCCGAGCTCCGCCGTGGCCGACCCCCAGTGGATCAACGCGAGGTGGTCGGGGTCCCCGATCCGCCCGACGAGCGCGAGCCGCCGCAGCGACAGCTCCGAGGCTGTGGCGAAGTCGGTCGTGTACTGAGCGTTGGCGGAGTGTGCGAAGAGAGCGAAGGAGAGCAGCTCCACATCGTCGAGCCGCTCGGCGATGGCGATCGCGCTCTCGGCTGCCGCGATGTCGTCCTCGAGCATCGCCCTCCCGACCAGCCCGTACGCGTGCGCGCGGGTGTCGGGCGGAGAGAGCTCGAGCGCCTGCCCGATCCAGCCCGAGACGAGCCCCCAGTCCGGAGCGACCTTCCACATCGCGCCGCGCATCGTCGATTCGAAGGACAGCTCGGCGTAGAGCCCGCCGAGCTCCACCGGGTCGGCCGTCAGGTCGAGCGTCCTCTGCATCGACTCCCAGAAGGCCGTGCCGTCGAACTTGAGCGCGTTGACGCGGGCGATCGCATGCCACAGCTCCGCATCGTCCGGCTTCAGCTCGGCAGCCCGTTCGAGGAGCCCGAGCGCGTCGTCCAGATCGAAGCGGGCGAGCGCGAGGTCGGCGGCCCGGCGCAGCCAGCGAAGCGCGGCGGCACGGAGTCTCGCGACATCCTGTTCGCGGTCACGCCAGGCGAGGTCGGCGATCTCCGGCTCGACGGCCTCAGCGTAGTGGTAGGCAAGCGTGCCCGCGCGGCCTTCGCTCGCGTCCTCTTGCTCGAGCCAGTCGGCATAGGCGGCGTGGCGCCGGGCGCGCTCCGCGCGCGGCAGGCTGCCGTACGCGACCTCGCGCGTGAGCGCGTGCTTGAAGACGAGCTCGGGCTCTGTGGCGCGGACGAAACCCCGCTCGACGAGCGTTCGCACCTCGGCCGCGGAGCCGACGAGCGCGGCGAGTCCGGCCGGCGAGAACGAGCGGCCGATGACGGCGGCGGCCTGGAGCGCAGCCTTCGCGGGCGGCTCGAGGAGGTCGATGCGTGCCGCGAGCACGCCCTGGACGGAGTCGGGAATCGTCAGCGCCGCGGCCTCGAGCGCCCACTCGCCGTTCCGCCTCGTCAGCAGCCCGCGGTCGAGCAGGTCCAACAACACCTCCTCGACGAAGAAGGGGTTCCCCTCGGCATGCCGGACGACGAGCTCGCGGGCCTTCGCGTCGAGAGGTGCGGCGAGGGCCCGGTCGATCAGCTCGCCCGCCTCGTGGTCACCGAGCGGCTCCAGCACCAACGCTTCGCCGGCGGGCAGCCCTGCTCGCCCGGGACGTGTCGTCCCGAGGATCAGCACCGGCCCGGCGGCATCCGAGAGCACCCGCGCCAGCAGCTCGATCAGCGGCTCCGCGGCCCAGTGCAGATCCTCCAGCACGACGACGGCCGAGCCACGAGCCCCGATCTCCGAGACGACTCGCACCCATGCGTCCTGGAGGGCCAGCACCGCTGCGCGCGGCTCGAGGTCGCCGGCGACGTCGAGCCCCAGAGTCAGCCCGAGGACGTCGTTGCCCGCGAGCTCTCCGGATGCGGAATCCTCCTCCCGCAGGCCCAGCTCTTGCCTGAGCACGTCGGCGAGCGGGCTGTACGTGACGCTCCGGCCGTAGGAGAGGCACCGGCCGAGCAGGAAGGTCGTCCCGGGAGCCAGGCGCTCGCGCAGCTCCCGCACCAGCGCCGTCTTGCCGACCCCGGGCTCGCCGACCACGAGCGCGAAGCGCGGCTGCTCGGTCGCCGCCGCCTCTTGCAGCCGGTCGAGCTCGCGCACGCGGCCCACGAACGTCCCGACGAGGCCGTGGCCGCCACGCGGCCGGCGGGGTGCGACCATGCGACGCAGTTCTCGCGCCGAGACGCCCTCCTTCTTGCCCTTTGCCTCGACCGTGGTCGGCTCGCCGAACTCGAAGGCGTCCCCGACGAGCGCCGCCGTGCGCTCGCCGACGAGCACCTGGCCGGGCGCCGCAGCCTGCTCGAGGCGCGCCGCGACGTTGATGGCGTCGCCGGTGGCGAACGAGCTGCCCTCGCGGGGCCGCCCGACGACGACCTCGCCGGAGTTCACCCCGATCCGCAGCGCGAGGCGGTCGCCGAAGAGCTCCCGCAGGCGCTCGAGCATCCACAATCCGGTCTGTAGCGCCCGCTCCGCGTGGTCCTCCTGGGCCGCCGGGGCACCGAAGACCGCCACGACGGCGTCGCCGATGAACTTCTCGACGGTTCCGCCTCCGAGCGCGATCTCGGCCTCCATCGCGTCGTAGAACCGCTCCAGCAGATCGCGCGCGTACTCGGGATCGAGCTCGTCCCCGAGCGCGGTGGAGCCGACGAGATCGGCGAACAGAAGCGTCGCCAGCTTCCGTTCCACCGGACGAGCATAACCGGGCCTCCGCGCAGTCTCGCTCCGCGGACTCAGCGGCGTTCGAGCTGTTCCTTCAAACGCGCGAAGTCGCCGCGGAGCTCCCGCTCGGCGTGGCGCTTCAGCATCGGCTTCGCGAGCTTCATGAACGAGCCGGGGTTGCCTTCGGCGATCACGTGGAGAAAGGTGGAGCCGCCGCCGTCCTCCTCGACCAGCTGGTGGTCGACGGTGAACGGCACGGGCCCGTCGACGGCTTCGACCGTCAGCCGTCGGCCCGGCTCCAACCTCGTCACCTCGAGCTCGTTCTCGAGCTCACGGCCCATTGCCCGCCGCCGCTCGAAGATGCGCGCGCCCTCCCTGAGCGGGCCGTCGCAGCGCGACTCGAGCGCGCTCTCCTGCCACTCCGGGATCCGGTCGAGATCGGTCAGCGCCGCGAACACCTCCGCGGGCGGCCGGGCGATCTCGAGCGTGACGTCGATCCTGAGCACGAGCGCGGGGAGCCTAGCGTCAGCGGGAGGCATCCCCGGCGAGCACGCCGGCCAGCTCGGAGCGCGAGCCGATCCCGAGCTTGCGGTAGGTGTGCGAGAGGTGCACCTCGACGGTCTTCGGCGTGATGAACAGCGCCTGGGCGATCTCGCGGTTGGTGCGGCCCTTCGCGGCGAGCTCGGCCACGCGCCGCTCGCTCGGGGTCAGCGACTCGACGCCGCTGAGGGCGATCCGACGCGGCCGGGCGCCGGTGGCGAGCAGCTCGCTCTCGGCCCGGGCCGCCAGCGGGATCGCGCCGCAGATGGTGGCCAGCTCGACGGCCCGGCGCAGCTGCTCGCGCGCCTTGGCGCGCCGGTTGGCCCGGCGCAGGGCGGCGCCGAGCTCGGTGCGCGCCTTCGCGTGCTCGAGCTTGGCCGGCGACTCGCGCAGGACGTCGACCGCCTGCTCGAGCAGCGCGAGGCCTTTCGCGCCGCCGGCGACCAGGCCGGCTGCTCGCAGGGCGGCCCCGAGCGCGCGCGGAGCGCCCCACCTCGTGGCCAGCTCGAGCTCCTCCTCCGCGAGCGCGGCCGCCTCGTCGGTGCGACCCAGCTGAACCAGCGCGGCCGCGGCCTGCGAGCGCCAGGGCATGAACCCCGGGTTGTGCCCTCCGGCCGCGACGAACCGGCGGCCGGCCTCCAGCATCTCCGCGAGCCCGCCCTGGAGGTCGCCGCGCAGCAGCTTCAGGCGGGCGCGGCTGAGCTGGAAGGTGTACGCCGGCGAGTCGCCGAGCACCTCCTCGCTCAGCTCCGCCTCCGAGAAGATGCTCGCTGCCTCGTCGAGCCGGCCCTGCTCCATCAGCGCCTCCGCCTGGATGAAGACGAAGGAGTCGAGCAGGTGGAAGCCCCACTCGCGGCAGGCGGCGGCCGCCTCGGCTGCATCGACCTCGGCTTCGGCGAGGTCGCCGCGGAACACGAGCGCCTGCGCCCGGAAGAACTTGGCCGACGCGAGCGCGGTGATCGACCCGCTCAGCTGCGCCTCCGTCAGCACGGCGTCGTAGAGCGCCAGCGCCTCCTCCTCGTCTGCCACCGCCAGCACCATCCCGGCGCGGATCAGCGCGCCGCCGGCCCCTTCGGCCTTCAGCAGCGTGTCGCCGGCGATCGCCCGGCGCGCGAGCGGCACGGTCTCCGCCGCCGGCGCGCCGGCTCGAGCGTCGTAGAACGCGAGCAGCGCCAGGAGCATCTTCTCGCCGAGCGTCCCGGCCGTCGGCCGCTCCCGAACCTCGTCGAGCCGCCGCGTCATGCGCCCGTCCAGCGGCGGGTGGAAGATGCCGTTGCCGATCAGCCCGGCCTGGAGGATCCGCTCGAGCTCCGGGTCGGCGCCGCCGAGGTCGGCCAGCGCCCGGCGGAGGACGTCGTTCGAGGCGTCGAGCCGGTGGAGGTAGAAGAGCTCGGCGCCGAGCAGGGCCGCCGTCTGCGCCCGCAGCACCGGGTCGGCGATCGCCGCGTGCGCCTCGGCCAGGTGGTCGGCCGCGGCGCTGCCGTCCACGAGCAGCTCGACCGCGCCCAGCTGGAGCAGGAGCTGCGTGCGTTCCCCCTCCGGCGGCGGCTCGGCGAGCGCGCGGCGGAGGTAGGCGACCGCGCTGTCGGCCGCGCC
>DASSMZ010000191.1:0-15209 GCA_035688325.1 Gaiellaceae bacterium | reverse complement strand
AGGCGCCGACCGGGAGGTCGAACCGCTCGCGCACGGCGCGCAGGACGTCCAGGTTCGGCAGCGCCGGCTTGACGAGCAGCGCGTCGGCGCCCTCCTCGACGTCCTGCGCGCACTCGCGCAGCGCCTCGCGGACGTTCGCCGGGTCCAGCTGGTAACCCCGGCGGTCGCCGAAGGCAGGCGTCGAGTCGGCCGCCTCGCGGAAGGGGCCGTAGAAGGCGGAGGCGTACTTGGCCGCGTACGAGACGACGGGCGTCTCGCCGTAGCCGTGCTCGTCGAGGGCAGCGCGGATCGCGCCGACGCGGCCGTCCATCATGTCGCTCGGGCAGACGGCGTCCGCGCCGGCGGCGGCGTGGCTGACGGCGGTGCGCGCGAGCAGCTCGACACTCGCGTCGTTGTCGACCTCCTCGCCGTGGAGCACGCCGCAGTGGCCGTGCGACGTGTACTCGCAGAGGCACACGTCGGTCAGCAGGACGAGCCCCGGCGACGCTTCGCGCAGCGCCCGCAGCGCGCGCTGGATCACGCCGTCGTCGTCCCACGCGCCGGAGCCCTCGGCGTCCTTCTCGTCGGGGATGCCGAACAGGATCACCGCCCGCACGCCGAGCCGGGCGGCGTCCTCGGCCTCGGCGACCAGGTCGTCGACCGAGTAGCGCCCGAGCGCCGGCAGGTCCGGGTTCGGCTCGGTCTGCGGCCCGACGAAGTAGGGCAGCACGAAGTCGTCGAGGTCGAGCCGCGTCTCCCGCACGAGCGAGCGCAGCCGGTCGCTGCGGCGGAAGCGGCGCAGCCTCGTCGTCGGAAAGGCACTCACGCCAACAATCTACGCGCTCCCACCCGGGCGAGACCGCCGAAGACGGCGCCGAGCGCGAGCAGCCAGAGGCCCTGCAGCGCGACCTCGCGCCAGGGGCTCAGGTCGTACAGCGCCGACCGGAAGAAGTCGACCGCGTGCGAGAACGGCAGCAGGTCGCTGATCCAGCCGGCAGGCGGCACGATCTCGGCCGGGATCAGGCCGAGGAAGACGACCGGCATCACGACGAGCACCGCGATCAGCGAGGCCGACCGCGCCTCGCGGGCGATCGCGCCGAGGAACGCGCCGAGCGCGCCGACGGAGCCGCCGGCGAGCACGAGCCCGACCACGAGCAGCGGCAGCCGCCGCCACGGCTCGCCGCCGGTGACGCCGCCGACCTGGATGACGAGGCCGAACGCGAGCGAGATCGCGAGCCCGAGCGCGAGCGCCACCACGGCCGCGAGCGCGACCTTCGACCAGACGAGCTGGCCGAGGCCGACCAGCCCGCGCGCGAGCCGCCCGACGACGTTCTCGTCGCGCTCGGCCGCGAGCGAGCCGGCCGCGAGCAGCAGCGCGAGGAACGTGATCGTCAGCCCGAGCGCGTAGGCCTGCACCTCGGCGGACAGCGCCCACGTGCGGCCGCGGGCCGGCGCGCGCACGAGCTCGATCGGGTGCGCCGTCGAGCTCAGCGCGGTGTTCGTGCTCGCGAGCGCGAGCCGCGCGTCGTGCAGGAAGTCGAGCAGCGCCGCCGTCCGCGAGGTCTGCGGCATCCCGTGCAGGATCCGCTGCGCCTTCTGGATCCCGAGCACCGTGATCGGCGCGCCGAGGAAGCTGCCGTCGCCGCCGTGGAGGATCAGCTGCACGTAGCGCAGGTTGCTGGCGATGTACGCGCGCTGGAGCTGGCGGTTGAGCGAGTAGACGAGCGCCTGCACCTGCTGCTCGACGCGCGTCGAGATCGTCCCCCTCGAGAGCTGGAGCTGCAGCTGCGGGCTGTGGATCATCCCGCGCAGCGTCGAGACGAAGCCCGGCGGCACGGTCACGACCGCGACGACGCGCCCGTCGGCGAGCTGCCGCGACGCCTCCCCGGGTGAGAGGCGGACGAGCGTCACGTTCTTGCCGACCGCGTCGATCGTGCGCGCGACGTCGAAGCGGTGGCCGCCGAGCACGAGCGTCGCCGGCAGGTTGTCCTCGTCGACGAGCGCGACGCGCGGCTTCGAGTTGCCGTAGCTCGCGACGAGCCCGACGAGCACCGCGATCGCGAGCGGGTAGGCGATCAGGATCCCGAGCAGGAGCGGCGAGCGGCGCAGGACCAGCACGTCCTTGCGCAGCAACAGCAGGATGCGTCTCACGCGGACAGAGTTTCGACGTGGGCCCGGTCGTACTCGCCGGCCGTGCCGACGTACACGAGCCGGCCCTCGCGCAGCGCCGCCACGCGGTCGGCGAAGCGGTCGACCTCCTCGAGGTTCTGCGTCGCGAACAGGACCGCGCCGCCCGCGGCGCGCAGGGCGGCGACCCGCTGCCAGAGTCGCTCGCGCTGCTCGGGGTCGAGCGCGGCGGTCGGCTCGTCGAGCAGGAGCACGTGCGGGCCGCCGAGCAGCGCGATCGCGAGGTTGAGGCGCTGCCGGTTGCCGACCGAGAGGTTCGCGCTCGGCTCGGGCTCGTCCGGCAGGTCGAACGTCGCGAGCAGCCGCGCCGTCGCGCCCTGCGGGTCGTGCTCGCCCTCGAGCCGCGCGAACAGCTCGAGGTTCTCGCGCGCGGACAGTCGTCCGTACTGCGCCGGCCGCTGCGGCGCCCAGCCGATCCGTGCGCCCTTGCGCCGCTCGATCGCGCCGGCGCTCGCCTCGAGCGCGCCCGCGAGGAGCGCGAGCAGCGTCGACTTGCCCGCGCCGTTCGGCCCGACGAGCGCGAGCGCCTCGCCGTCCCAGAGCTCGAGCTCGACCGGGTCGAGCGCGGTGCGGTGGCCGAAGCTGCGGCCGGCGCCGCGTGCGGCCAGGAGCGGGCCCGCGGGCGTCACCGGCGCGCCGCCGCCGGCGGGTCTTCAGGCGGCGGAAGCGGCGAGATCGGCCGCGTCTGCTCCACGTCCACCTCGACCGGGACGGTCGCCGCGTGCTGCCAGGGCTCGAGCGTCACCCGGTCGCTGAAGAACTCCCAGATCGCCCTGCCCGCGGCGAGCAGCGGCAGCGCCACCAGCGCGCCCGGGAGCCCGTAGATCTCGCCGCCTGCGAGCAGCCCGAAGATGACGAGCAGCGGGTGGAGTCGCAGCGCGCTCCCCATCACGTTCGGGACGACGACGTGCCCCTCGATCTGGTGGATCCCGAGGAAGAGCAGCCCGACCCAGAGCGCCGAGATCGGATGTACGACGAGCGCGTAGATGAACGGCGGGATCGCGCCGAGCCAGGGCCCGATGTACGGGACGAGCTCCGTGATCGCCACCCACGCGCCGAAGAGCACTGCGTACTTGTCGGCGCCCGGGACCCAGCCGAGCGTGCCGAGCAGCCACATGCCGAGGCCGGCGCTCGTGCCGATGATCAGCGAGAGCAGGAACTGACCGCGGACGTAGCTCGCGAGCGACTGCTCGATCTGCGCCAGCAGCGGCGGCGAGCCGGGCGTGGGCGGGAAGCGCCGGTCGACGACCCTGGCTAAGCGCGGCATGTCGAGCAGCATGTAGATCGACACCACGATCACCAGCACGAGCGCGAACAGGAACTTGACCGTCCCGATCGCCGCCCCCTCCACGAACGAGACGACGTCGCCGGTGTACTTCGAGACGTCCTTGTTGCGGATCTGCTTGACGAGGTCGTGCCCGCGCTTCTGGATGTTGATCCCGCTCAGCCGGTGGGTGTCGAGCCAGTGCTGGAAGCGGTCGACGTCGCGGTCGGCGGCCGTCTGCGGCGGGTGTCCGTGCGCGGCCGTAAAGTAGTCGTTGACGCGAGTGGCGCTCGACTTCGTCTGGTCGACGACGACGGAGCCGATGGCGACGATCGCGGCGAGGAGGATGGCGAGGAAGCTGAGGTACACGAGCGCGACGCCGAACCCCCGAGGGATCCACACCCGCGTGAGCGTGCGCACGAGCGGGTTCAGCAGGAACGCGATCAGCGCCGCCACCAGGAACAGGAAGACGACGTGACGAGCGGCCCCCGCGACGACCCACAGGAAGAGCAGCAGTATCGGCAGGCCGACCAGTTGGATCCAGCGCGGGATCTGCAACTTCGCGGCCCCGGCGGGCGCCCCGGCCATGTCGCCCATCGTACCTCCCGGGTCGTACCGCTCAGGCCTCCGCCCTGGGACTGGGACTTCGCCGTCGCGGGGTCGCTCGCGCTCGACCCGCGACCACCGCTCTCTTTGCAGGAGGAGGCGACCTCCATTACCCTGCCGCCGATGCCACGCGCCTCCGCGCACGCGCATGCGCGACGGCGGCGGGCGGAAACGGCCGCTGCACGTCGGAAGAGGCGATTGGCGGGGCTTCTCCTGCTCGCGTCGGTCGCGCTCGTCACCTTGCTCCTGACCGCCTTCGGGTCGGGCGGCCACGCCGTGGTCCCGACCGCGGCGCCGGCGCCTGCAACGCGACTGCTGCCGGCAGGTCCGCCGCGGCCGCAGGTGCTCGCGCTGCAGGGCTCGATCCGGCTGCTGCAGCCGGTCTCCCGGGTGACCGCGATCGGCTACCACGCCTCCGGCGACGGCGCGCTGCCGATGCGCCCGGTCGGGCGACAGGTGAACCAGGGGCTCGTCGGCCGCGTCGCGCGCAGCCTGTTCGGCAACGGCGGCGGCAACCTCCGCTACTACGTCCTCGGCGGCGGCAGCGGCCCGGCGACGGCGTCACTCGACGTCGGCGCGCCGCTCGGCACCGACGTCTACTCGCCGGTCGACGGAACCGTCGTCGGCATCACGCCCTACATCCTCGCCGGCAAGCACATGGGCGCCCGGATCGACATCCAGCCGAGTGGAAACCCGTCGCTCGTCGTCTCGCTGACGCACCTGCGGCCCGACCCGAACCTGAACGTCGGCACGACGCTGACCGCGACGACCTCGAAGGTCGGCACGATCATCGACTTCACGAGCGTCGAGCGCCAGGCGCTGGCCCGCGTGACCCAGGACGCCGGGAACCACGTGGCGATCGAGGTCCACCCGGCGACCTTGTCGCTGCCCTGATCGTCCTCTTCATAGCCGACGTGTTCGGCACGCCCGGCCGCAAGGCGGTCGAGGAGCGGCTGCCGGCGCTGAAGGAGGAGCACGGAGTCGGCTTCTGCGTCGTCAACGGCGAGAACGTCGCCGACGGCGCGGGCATCACGCCGCGGCTGGCCGAGCGGTTGCTGGCGGCCGGCGCCGACGTGCTGACGCTCGGGAACCACGTCTGGCGGCGGCGCGAGATCGCCCCGTACCTCGACGCCTCGGACCGCGTCGTGCGGCCGGCGAACCTCGCAGCGAGCACGCCGGGCCGCGGGCTCGCGGTCGTCGAGGCCGGGGACGGGACGCCGGTCGCGGTGCTCAACCTGCAGGGGCAGCTCTTCATGCAGACGCACGTCGGCCCGTTCGAGCTGGTGGACGGGCTCGTCGACGAGGCCCGGGCCGCCGCGAAGATCGTGCTCGTCGACTTCCACGCCGAGGCGACGAGCGAGAAGGTCGCCATGGCGCGCGTCCTCGACGGCCGCGTCACGGCGGTGTTCGGGACGCACACGCACGTGCAGACGAGCGACGCGCGCGTCCAGCCCGGCGGCACCGCGGCGATCACCGACGCCGGGATGACCGGGCCGCACGACTCCGTGATCGGCGTCAAGGCCGAGCTCGCGATCTCGCGCATGCGGACCGGGATGGGCGTCCGCTTCGAGCCGGCCGAGGGCGGCGTACGGATCGAGGGCGCGCTCGTCGAGTGCGACGCCGACGGGCGGGCGCTCAGCTGCGAGCCGGTGCGCGTGCCGGTGCCGTGAGCACGACGAGCAGCGCGACGAGCACGAGGTCGCGCGCGAGCAGCACCCACGACGGGAACGCGTCGAAGTGCACCAGGTCGAAGTAGCGGATCGGGAACCAGATCTGCGTCAGCAGCAATGCGAGCGCGAGCAGCGCCGAGGCGACGAGCCCGCGGCGGCCGGCCACGAGCGGCACGAGCGGCAGCAGCCAGATCAGGAACTGCGGCGAGAGCACCTTGTCGAACGCGACGAACGCCGCCAGCGAGGCGGCGCTCCAGCGCACGAGCCGCTCCGGCGTCGCCGGCCCGCGTGCGGCCGCGATCCAGATGCCGAGCAGCGAGACCAGGAGCAGCGCGGTCGAGCCGGCGCCGGCGGCGTGCGGCGCGGAGCCGACCAGGTTCTGCGAGCCGTAGCTCGACTCCATCGTCAGCGCGAGGCCCCACGCGTGGTGCCCGGCGAGCAGGATCGCCGAGCCGAGGCTCTCGATCTGCAGCGGCCGCGTCGTCTGGCGGACGACGCTCTCCCAGACGCCGTGCGGCGCGAGCGCGAGGAACGGGACGACCACGACGACCGCGGCCGCGGCCGCCGCGCCGAGGCAGAGCAGCGCCTCGCGCCGGCCACGCGTTCGCCAGACGTAGACGAGCGCGGGCGGGAGCACGACCGCCGGGAAGGCCTTCGCCGCCACGCCGAGCCCGAACGCAGCGAACCCGAGCCGCTCGCGCCGCGCCAGCACCGCCGCGAGGGCCGCCACCGTCAGCGCCGCCGGCCAGAGGTCGTAGCGGTAGAGGATCACGGAGCCGAGCACGAGCGGCGCAAGCGCGAAGAAGCACAGCGCGGCCGCGGTCCGCTCGAGTGACGCGCCCAGGCTCCGGAGCGTCCACCACATCGCCGCGAGCGCGCCGACGCCGCAGAGCGCCATCAGGATCTGGAACTCGCGGTTGTAGAGCGAGAGCGACGGCCGCCCCAGCGCCGGCACGACGAACGTGGGAAGCGCGCCGGGCGGGTACTCGACGCCGAAGTCGCGGTAGGGCAGGTGGCCGCGCACCATCGCGTCGCCGTAGCGGTGGTACTCGACCGTGTCGAGGATCAGCCCGTGCTGGTACCAGCCCCAGTGCAGGAGCGTCAGCGCGACGAGGAAGAGGCCCGCGGCTCCGGCGAGGAGCCGTTGCGGGTCACTCGACGCCGACCAGCTCTTGGCGAGGACGCTCAAACGGCGCTCTGACGGCGGCACGCACCGGCTCGGCGGCGGGCGCGAGCGCGGCGATCGCGGCGAACGGGAAGAACCACGGCAGGTACGCGTAGTACCAGTGCGTCAGGACGATCTCGACGCCGACGAGCAGCGCGGCGGTCAGCGCGGCGAGCTGGAGCGGCGACTTGCGCCGCGGGAAGAAGTAGACCGCCACGGCGCCGGCTAGCAGCAGGCCCTCGAGCACGCGCTGCAGGACGTGCAGGTCCGGGAGCCCGGCGTGGTACTGCCGCCAGTCCCAGATCGAGAACGGCGACTCGCGGTCGACCTGCCAGCCGAGCGTCCGCCTCCAGAACTCGTGCGCGGCCGCGAGCGGGTGGCCGTCGAGCAGCAGGATCGAGAACGCGGCCAGGCTCGTGAGCACGAACGCGGCCGCGAACACGAGCGTCGGGCGCAGCCGCCGCTCCGGGTACGAGGCCCACAGCGGCACGAGCAGCAGCGAGGCGAACTTCGACCAGCCCGAGAGGGCGACCGCCGCCCCCCGCGCGGCCGGCGACGTGACGAGCCAGAAGCCCCAGATCAGGAACAGCGGCACGAGCGCGTCGTTCGTGTTCGAGTTCGAGACGAACTGCGTGAACGGGTACGTCACCCACGCGAACGCGAGCGTCACCGCCAGCCGCGTGCCGCCGAAGCGCAGCCCGACGAGCGCCAGCCCCAGCAGGCAGAGGAGGTCGAACGCGATCGACGAGAAGTGCGCGGCGGGCAGGTCGTCCCACTTGCCGGTCCAGCCGAGCGAGAGATAGCCGGGCAGATACGCCTCGTACGCGACGGGGCCGTAGGTGTCGCCCTGCGGGTTCGCCGACTCGCAGCGGCCGTTCGGCTGGACGCGCTCGCGGATCTCGCCGCTCGCGTCCGCCGGGCCGCACGCCTTGCCGACCTCCTCCGGGAAGTTCCCGTACGGCACGACGCCGTTCGCGATCCGGTTCGCGCCGATCACGCCCGAGTAGCCGACGTCGATCACGTTCGAGGACTGCGTGTTCAGCCCGATGCGGAAGCCCGCGGCGAACACCGTGACGGCGGCGAGGAGCCAGACCGGCCACACCGGCACCGCCCCGGTCGCGAGCCGCCCGCGCCAGCCGCTCCAGGCCATGCGCCCGAGCAGGTAGACGAGCGGCGGGTAGGCGAGCGGCGCGCTCGTGAAGACGTCGCCCTTGTTGAAGTACCAGAGCGAGACGCTGAACGAGAGCAGCGCGAGCAGGTCGAGGTTGCGCAGCGAGAGCGGCCGTCGCAGGTCGCCGAGCCCGAGCAGGAAGAGGGCGCAGAAGCCGAGCCAGAGCGGCGTGCTGTTGATCTCCTTGCCGCCGAACGCGCCCGGGTAGCCGCGCGCCATCTTCCACGCGACCTGCGGCCCCGTCCACGCCTCCGTGACGGCGCCGCTCGTGTCGTCGACGGTGCCGGTCGCGACCTCGCCCGCCGGCCCGGCCCAGACGTTGACCGTCCAGACCTTGCGGCCCTTGTCGAAGCTCGCCTCGACCTGCCGCGTCTTCGCCTGGTAGTGCGCGAGCCAGTCGGCGACCTTGTGATCCTGCAGGAAGATCCTCGTGGCCGCCGCCTTCGTCAGCCGCTGGTCCGGAGGCCCGAGCGGCTTGCCGCCGGCGAGCGCGGGTCCCGCCAGGATCAGCCCGATCACGGCTGCGGCGAGGACGCGCCCCATCGGCTCAGCCTAGCGGCGGACTCTGAACGACCAGAGCTTGTTGCCGATGAAGTTGAGCGGCGTGACGAGCACGACCGCGATCGCCTGTGCCAGCACCTTGTCCACTCCGAGCGCGATGAAGCCGGACAGCAGCGCCAGGTTGGCCCCGTACGCGACGAGCGCGACCACGAGGAAGCGCAGGCCCTGCCAGCCGACGTGGCCGCGCTGCTCGTGGAAGGTCCAGAGCCGGTTCCACGTGTAGTTGTTCGTCACCGCGACCAGGAACGACACGGTCGCCGCCGCGGTGTAGTGCCAGCCGGCGCCGCGCAGCAGCGCCGTGTACACGACGAGGTTGATCACGTAGCCGCTCAGGCCGACGAGCGAGAACTTCGCGAGCTGCTTCCAGTTGTGCGGGCTGCTCAACGCCTTCCGCGCACGGGTCCGGGCGACGGTGGCGGCGGGAGAAAGTGCCATCGGCCGGCGAGCGTACCGGCTCAGTGCCGCTTCCTGCGCCGGCGACGTGACAGCCAGCGTGGGCGGCGCGCCTCGACGCGGGACGGCAGCACGATGCCGTCGAGCGGAACGCGCTCGTGGCCGTCGAGGACGAGCTCGCCGATCGTCCAGTCGGAGCGGAGCACCACGTCCTGCAAGGACGAGTGCCCTCGCAGCGGCGTCCCCCGCAGGGCGTTCAGCGACCGCGCCTCGCGGCGGTAGAACGAGCCCTCGCGCAGGTCGAGCAGCACGAGCGGCGAGGCGGCCTCGACGTAGCGGTCGGTCACCGCGGCGGCCGAGAACGGCAGGAAGCGGTGCCGGTCGTCGCCGCAGAGGACGTCCAGCCCGAGCGCCTGCGGGTCGCTGGGGTGCAGCAGCAGGTCGACCGGCCGGCCCACGTGGATGCCGTGCACGCGGACGGACCGGCGCAGCAGCTCGTCTCCGGTCATCGTCGTCACCGAGCGAGCGTCTGCCCGCGCCGATGCGCGGCTAACCGGCGAAGCCCTCCTTGCCCACGAGCGGCACGAAGCGGCACGGCACCGAGTGCACGACGGCAGGCCCTTCCGGGCTGCGCACGATCACCTCGAGCCGCTGCGCGCGCTGCCCGCCGACGGGCACGACGAGGCGGCCGCGCGGGCGGAGCTGCTCGTACAGCGTCTCCGGGAACGCGGGCGCGGCGGCCGCCACGGCGATCGCGTCGAACGGCGCGCGGTCGGGCACGCCGAGCGTGCCGTCGCCGACACGAACCTCGACCTGCGGGTAGCCGGCGGCTGCGAGGTTCGCGCGCGCCTGCTCGGCGAGCTCCGGGATCCGCTCGATCGTGACGACGTCGGCGCCCAGCTCGGCGAGCACCGCCGCCTGGTAGCCCGAGCCGGTGCCGACGTCGAGCACGAGCTCGCCGGGGCGCACCGCGAGCGCCTCGGCGATGCGCGCGACCATGTACGGCTGCGAGATCGTCTGCCCGTGGCCGATCGGCAGCGCGGCGTCGCGGTAGGCCCGGCGGCGCTCCTCGTTCGGCACGAACTCCTCGCGGGCGACGGCGGCCATCGCGTCCAGCACGCGCTCGTCGGCGATGTCGCGCCCGCGCAGCTGCTGCTCGACCATCTTCTGGCGGTCAGGCGGCACGGGCGTACGCCGGCCGCTGCACGCCGAAGTGCTCGAACGCGAGCGGGGCGAGGTCGATGATCCGGCGCGGGTCGGCGTCGAGCCCGACCGTGAGGATCGGCACCAGCGAGTCGCCCGCCTCGAGCGAGCCGTGGCTGCCGCCGCCGAGGTGGCTGCGGCCGGCGAGGTCGGTCAGCTCGACACCGAGCGGCGGCGAGACGATCAGCTCGCCGGCGTTCGGGTTCGCGAGCGCGGCCCAGCTGCGCTCGAGCGCGTCGGGCTGGTCGAGCAGGGCGAGGTCGCCGCTCGTCCGCCACGCCCCGTCGGCCGGCGCGAAGCGAAGCTCCTCGCCGGCGCGCCGCGCGACCGCCTCGTCGCCGTCGCGGTAGAGCACGACCTCGGCGGCCTCCGAGCCGTCGAGCCGCCGCGCGAGCGCGTCGACGTCCTCGCGGCACGCGTCGAGCCGGTAGACCATCCCCGCCCGGTTCGAGGCCGTCACGAGCACGCCGTCGACGCCTGCGAACACGGGCTCCAGCGACACCGCCCGCTCGACGAGCGTCTGGCCGTGGTCGGAGCAGACGACGACCGCATAGCGCTCGAGGAACTCGTCCGGCCCGCCCGCCGCCTCGATCAGCGCGCCGACGGCTGCGTCGCTGCGGCCGAGCGCCTCCTGCGTCGCGCCCGGCCCGAGCGCGTGCGAGGCGAAGTCGTAGTCGGGCAGGTAGTAGACGAGCAGGTCGAAGCCGTCGCGCGTCACGAGCCAGCGCCCGACGAAGCCGGCGTACGCGTCGATCGAACCCGTCGAGCGGCCGAACACCGCGACCGGAGCGCCGGTCACCTCGGACTCGAACAAGCTGTAGAAGAAGAACTCCTTCGGCCCGTACGCCGGGCGCGTGAACCCCGGCACGAGCGGCAGGTGCGGCGTGCGGCCGCGGTAGCAGGTGAAGTTCACGGCGGCCGTGCTCAGCCCCGCGTCCTCGAGCCCCTCGAACACGGTCACCGCGTCGCGGCCGAGGTGCTGCTCGTTCATGTTGAAGATCGCGTCGCCGAGCGAGCGGCGCGTTCCGGCCGCGCGGACGGCCGCGAACGACGAGCCGTACTCGACGAGCCGCTGCTCGCCGCGGTGCCACCAGACGAGGTGGGGGATCCGGTGCACGTCGGGATGCGCGCCCGTCGCGATCGAGCTCAGGCACACGGGGGTGAGCGACGGGAAGGTCGAAGTGCCGCGCCGGTAGCCGCCGTTGCGGGCGAGGAACGCGAGCGCGGGCGCGGACTCGTTCTCGACGGCGTCCTCGAACACCGCCGGCGTGAGGCCGTCGATCACGACCAGGATCAGCTTCTTAGTCACGGGCGAGGCTGCGCAGGCCGGCGTAGCGCTCCGGCTGTCGGCGGCGCGCCCGGCCCGCGAACGCCGGCAGCGCGACTGCCTCGAGGTAGCCGACGAACGGGATCAGCGCGAGCGCCGCGACCCCGACGGAGGCGAGCCCGACGAGCACGGCGGTTCCGGCTCGAGTGCCGCCGCGCCGCAGCGTCCCCGCGACCAGCCCCGCGACGACGAGCACGCCGAGGGCTCCGCCGACGCCGCCGGCGACTGCCTCGTGCCAGCCGCCGATCAGCCAGCCGACGATCGCTCCGGCGGCGGCGGCCGCGACGGTGACCACCGCGGCGAGCGCGCTGCGCGTCGGCGCCGCGAGCGCCGCGAACAGCCCGCCGATCCCGATCCCGACGCCGAGCGACAGGCCGATCCGGTACGCCTCCCACATCTCCCGGCTGAGTCTAGACCCGGCGTGAGCGGCCGAGTTTGGTTCCGCCCTGTGCAGGGAAAAAGGCGTTTGCCTTGGCAGAAGACTCCCGACCCCTCCTCGTCTTCTTCGGCGCTTCGCACTCGGGCCCCGCACGGCGGATGGAAAGCCTGGTGGCGCACCTCGCGCGCAAGGAACGCGAGCGGCTGCGGGTGACGACGATCGATGTCGACGAGCGTCCCGAGCTCGCGCAGCGCTTCCACGTCGACACCGTCCCGACCCTCGCGCTCGTGAAGGGCAAACGCGTCGTCGAACGGCTCGAGGGCCGGGCGAGCGCGCCGAAGATCGAGCGCATGCTCGCGCCGCACCTGGTCGCGTAGGCAAACCGGCCGCGCCGCCGCGGCGTATGCGCCTCCAGAGGAGAGGAGGAGCATGCGGAGAGCAATCATCGGGCTCGGGGTCTCGTTGCTGGCGCTGGTCGCGGTGCTCGTGGCGAGCGCCGCCACGAGCGCGACGAAGTTCGAGGTCGCGCTCAAAGGCTCGAACGAGTCGCCGGCCGCGGCAGCGTCGAACAAGGGCACGGTCGAGCTGACGCTGAACGCGAAGACCGGCAAGGTCTGCTGGGACTTCAAGCTCGGACACATCGACGGCAAGCCGAACCAGGCCCACATCCACAAGGGCAGGCGCGGCGTCTCGGGCAACGTCGTCGTGCCGCTCGGAGCGACCTACAAGCGCGAGGGCTGCACGACCGCGTCGAAGGCGCTCGTCAGGTCGATCCTGAGGAGCCCCGGCGGCTTCTACGTGAACGTGCACAACGCGAAGCACCCGCTGGGCGCGATGCGCGGCCAGCTCTAGCTCGGAGGGCGCTGCCCTCCACTGACGGAGCCCGGCGGACCCTCGCCGCCGGGCTCCTGACCCTTGTCGAGGGCTCGGCGCGGCTAGGCCGCCTCGAGCCTGCGGATCACGGCCAGGCCGAACTCGGCCGCCCGCCCGCCGTCGACCACGCGGTGGTCGAACGTGATCGCGATCGTGCCGACGGGCCTGACGGTGATCTCGCCGTCGCGGACGACGGGGCGGTCGGCTATGCGGCCGACGCTGAGGATCGCGACCTCCGGGTGGTTGACGATCGGCGTGGTCATCAGGCCGCCCAGCTTGCCGGCGCTCGTGACGGTGAAGGTCGAGCCGCGCAGCTCCTCGGGCTTGAGTGTCCCGGCGCGCGCCGATTCCGCGAGGCGGGCGACGTCCTCGGCCAGCTCGTCGGCGCTCCGCTCGTCGCAGCCGCGCACGACCGGGACGACGAGGCCCCGGTCGGTCTCCACCGCGACGCCGAGGTCGTAGCGGTCGAGGTAGAGGATCTCGTCGCCCTCGAGCCGCGCGTTCAGCTCGGGGAACTCCTTCAGGCTCTCGGCGACCGCCTTCAGCACGGTCGGCACGAGGCGCCTGAGGTCGAGGCCGCCGAAGTCGCACTCCTCGACCCACGTCACGGGCGGCACCTCGCGGTGCGCGCGGCTCATGTGCTCCGCGACGAGGCGCCGGACGCCGCGCACCGGCTCGCGGCGCCCCTCCGGAGCCGGTTGCCCCGCGGCCGCTCGGCGCACGTCCTCTTCGGTGATGCGCCCCTGCGGGCCGGTCGCCTCGACCGAGGCGACGTCGACGCCGAGCTCGTCCGCCAGCCGTCGCACGAGCGGCGTCGCCCGCACGCGCCCCGCCGACGACTCGCTGGGCGCCGTGGCCGCTGCAGACACGGCCGGCTCGGCTTGCTGGTGATCCTTCTCCGCGGTCGGCGCAGCCCCGTCCTCGCCGATCACGACCAGCACCGTCCCGACCGGGACGACCTTGCCCTCCTCGACCAGGATCCGCGCGACCTTGCCGGCGGCGGGCGACGGGATCTCGACCGTCGTCTTGTCGGTCTGCACCTCGACGAGCGGGTCGTCCTCGGCGACCTCCTGGCCCTCCGAGACGAGCCAGCGCGCGATCTCGCCCTCGGTCAGGCCCTCGCCCAGGTCCGGCAGCTTGAACTCGTACGCCACGGCGCCGGAATCTACCGGGGAGTCCCGACCCAGGCGTCGGCCGGAACGATCAGCACGCGGAGGCCGCCCTCCACCCGCCAGAGCGAGACCGCCTGCTCGTCGCCGCGCAGCGCGGGCGCGACCTCCCGCGGCGCGTAGCCCGCCTGCAGCGACCGCGCCTCGTTCCAGATCCCGACGGCGTTCGGGTCGTGCTCGTTGTCCGGCTCCGGCACGAGCGCGAGCCGCCGGCCGGGGTCGAACGACGCGTCGGCGGCGGCGCCGGGCCGGAACGACACGCCCGCGACCGGGACGACCCGCACGCGCGGGTCCTCCCAGGGCACGGGCTCGCCGGTCGCCGCGTCCCGCATCCGGTACCCGGCGCCCGCCCGTTCCAGCCAGAGCCGCAGCCGGTCGGCCGTCATCCGTGGTTGCCGATGGCGCCGTCGGGCAGCACCGCGTGCACGCCGAGCACCCCGTTCACGACCTGGGTGACGCGCAGGTCGACGACGACGCTCGCGAGCGCCAGCGCGTCCCGACGCTCCAACCCGAGCTCGCGGCTCATCACCCCGAGGATCCCCTCGACCGCGTTCGCCATCGCCGCGTCCAGCGTCTCCCCGAGGCCGAGCGCGATCCAGCTCCGCGGCGTCCGCGCGACCGGCGTCGCGAGCTCGAGGTCCTCGCGCAGCGCGAGGCCGAGCTCCACCCGGTCGAGCGGGCACTCGATCGCCGTCGACGAGACTTCGCCGTCGCCCTGCCGGGCGTGCCCGTCCCCGGCCGAGAAGAGCGCGCCGTCGACCGGGATCGGCAGGTAGACGGTCGTCCCGGCGACGAGCTCCTTGCAGTCGAGGTTGCCGCCCCAGACGCGCGGCGGCCCGGTCGGGTGGACGCCCGGCTCCGGCGGCGGCATGCCGAGGACGCCGAGGAACGGCGCGAGCGCGACCGTCCGGCCATCCTGGTCGCGCCCCGTCCCGGCGTCCGCGTCGAGCTCCCACGCGAGCACGCGGCTCTCGCCGGAGGAGACATCCAGGCGGTCGTTGAGCGGCGACGGCCACCCGCCGGCGACCGTCAGGCCGTACGGCCCGACGCGCACGGTCTCGATCCGTACCTCGAGCGTCATGCCGGCCTGCGCGCCGGCCACCGCCACCGGCCCGGTCAGCGCGTGCCCCTCGTCCAGCTCCGGGTCGCGCGGCTCGAACTGCCGCCGATCCGAGCCGTCGAGACGCGGCGGCTCGAGCCCCCAGCCGGCGTCGAGGGTCGCGAACCGGATCACGTCGCCGGATCGCACCTCCACGACCGGC
>DASSMZ010000189.1:0-21976 GCA_035688325.1 Gaiellaceae bacterium | reverse complement strand
CCGCCACGGCACGCGGCAGGGCCGCTCGAACGCGCGCGAGCCGAGCCCGTAGAACCGCTGCTCTCATCGTCGTCTCATCCGCGGAGATGACGAATCGAGAGTGAACAGCACGGGCCGCCGGCGGCAGGCCGGTGGAGCTCCCTCGTGAGTGCTCCGCCCGCCGCAGGCGAGTCTGCGTCCGTTGCGGCGACGCTCGCGGCACTGAAGGCGCGTCGCGTGGCGGCGGCTCGACGCCGCCGGCGCCGGCGGCGGCTGACGGTGCTCGCCGTGGTGCTCGTCGTCCTGTCGCCCGCGTTCTACTCGTACGCGAGGACGATGCTGCAGCCTTCGAGCCTGCCGCTCGGCGTGCGCAGCGTCGAGTGGCTCAGGGCCCACCACGGCAACTGGCTGGTCGACGACGTCGAGCACGTCTACTACAGCTGGAACGCGCCCGCGAAGGGCGGACCGCAGCTGAAGAGCCTGCCGACGCCCGGCCTGCGCTCGAGCGGCCACCGCCGGGCGGTCTGGCCGCCCCGCATCAAGACCGTCTTCGGTCGCGCGCTGCCGGGCGAGGGGGTCTGGCGGCCGACGAGCGGCCTCGTCCGCGGACGGCCGCCCGTCCTCGTGACGACCTTCCGCACCGAGCGGGACTATCCGCGGATCGTCGCCTACGTCGCGTGGTTCGACCACACGCGGACGGCGCTCGCCTTCTACCCGGGCCGGTACGAGCCGCCGAACGCGCCCGTGCGCGGCCCGATGTCCGTCCCGTACGGGCAGCGTTGGCGACTGCTGGCCACGTTCAACGCGGGCTTCACCTACATCGACGGCCACAACGGCTCGTCGATCGACGGCCGCACCTACGAGCCGCTCCGGGACGGCCTGGCGACGCTGATCGGGTACGCCGACGGGCGGGTCGACATCCGGTCCTGGAGCGGCGGGCCGGACGCCGGGGCGGGCATCGTCTTCGCCCGCCAGAGCCTTCATCTGATGATCCAAGACGGCCGGCTCAGCCCGGCGCTGAACGACAGCTCGCAGTGGGGCGCGACGCTCGGGAACGCCGTTCGCGTCTGGCGCACGGGGGTCGGCGTCGACCGGCGCGGCAACCTGATCTATGCCGCCGCAAACGACCAGACGGTGGTGACGCTCGCGAAGATCCTGCAGCGTGCAGGTGCCGTGCGCGCGATGCAGTTCGACATCAACCCGGAGTGGCCGAGCCTGATCACGTACACCCATCACGGCGGCCTCGTCCCCACGAAGGTCGTCCCGAACGTGATGCAGCCCGCGACGCGCTACCTCGCCCCGGACGACCGCGACTTCTTCGCCGCGTATCGACGGCTGCCAGGGCCGGTGAGCGTGCCGTTCAAGTGACCGCCCGTTGGTGCGCCTGCACGGCACTCCTCTGCGCTCTGGGCCTGAGCGTCAGCCCGCCGGTGGCGTCGCAGCCCCAGGCCTCGCGGGTCCTGCAGCTCCGGTTCGTCGATCGCACCCGCCGGATCCGCCTGCCCGACGGGAGGCGCGTGCCGCGGGCGATCGACACGACCGTTCGCGTGCCGGCGACCGGAGGCCCGTACCCGCTGATCGTGTTCGCGCACGGGTTCGGGCTCACTCCCCGTACGTACACGGCGCTGCTGCGCGCGTGGACGGGCGCGGGCTACGTCGTCGCGGCTCCCTGGTTCCCGCTCGAGCGGGCCGATGCCCCGGGCGGCCCGAACGAGGCCGACCTGGCCAACGAGCCGCGCGACGTGAGCGTCGTCGTCTCCCGGCTGCTTGCGCTGTCCGAGCACCCGGGCAGCGCGCTCGACGACGAGATCGACGCGTCGCGCATCGCCGTCGCGGGTCACTCCGACGGCGGCATCGCCGCGCTGGCAGCCGCCTTCGACCGCCGCTTCCGCGACCGTCGCATCCGGGCGGCGATCGTGATGTCCGGCGCACCGCTCGGCGGCATGGGCCCGGTCCCACGGCGCGGCCCACCGCTGCTCGCGCTGCAGGGAACGGCCGACCCGATCAACTCGCCGGCGACGACGGCGAGCTACTTCCGGCTCGCACGCCGTCCGAAGTTCCTGCTCTGGCTGCTCGGCGCGTCGCACCTGCCGCCGTACGCCACACAGGAGCCGCAACTCGGGCTCGTGGAACGCGCGAGCACCGCCTTCCTCGACCACTACCTGAAGGGCGGGCCGCTGCGCGCGTTCGAGCAGGCGGCTCGGCGTCGCGGGCTGACGAGGCTCGTCGCCGTGCCCTGACGTGGCTCCGGCCTCCGTACTTTCCCGATGGCGAGAGCAAGCAGAGCCGCGGATGTGCCTTTCCCGCCGCGCAGCGACAGTATGGGCGTGCCGACGCATCCGCCGGTCGAGATGAACAAGAACCAGCAGGAGCGCAAGCGAGCCATGTGGCCGCGCGTGCAGCGGCACCCGCTCGGACCGCGCCTCTACGTCTTCGGCGTGCGCTGGCACGACTGGCACCTCGGCCTCCTGATCCTGGTCGCCCTGGCCGTGGGAGCCGTCACCGGCGTCGTCCACGACAGCTACACCGCCGCGCTCGCGGGATTCGCGGGGCTGTGGCTGATCGCGAAGGACTGGCGCGACCTGACGCGGCGCCACCGCGACACCGCAGCCTGGAGGCTCGGCCTCCATCGCCGGCCGCTGCCGCTGCGCACGCTGCGGCGCGCCGACCCGATGCCGCTGCTGGTCAGCGTCGCCGTCGGGGTCTTCGCCCTCGTGAACCTGCTGTCGGCGCTGACGCCGAACATCGGTTGGCGCGGCCACCTCCTGCTTCACGTCGAGGCCGTCGAGGAGCTGCACGTCTTCCATGCGCTCGCCGTCCCGGCGTCGATCGCGCTGCTCGTCAGCGCCTACTACCTGTACCGGCGCCGGCTACGCGCGCTGCAGCTCGCCGTGCTCCTGCTCGTCGCGCTGGGCTTCTTCAACCTCTTCAAGGGCCTCGACTTCGAGGAGGCGCTCGTGGACTTCGTCGCCGCGGGCGTCCTGTTCGCCGGGCGCGGCTCGTTCTACGTGCGCCACGAGCCGCTCAGCCGCCGCGCAGCGGCGCTGCGCGTGCCGCTCATCGCCGCCGGCGCCTTCTGCGCGTCGTTCGTCGTCGTCGCGATCGCGGCGCACGCGCCGGTCACGACGGAGCTCCGCGAGACCTGGGATCTGCTCCTCTGGCAGCAGGGCCCGATCAGCTTCCACGAGGAGACGCGCCGCATGGACCTGGCGATCGGACTGATCGGGGTCGGCGCCCTGCTGACGATCGCCTACCTCCTCTTCCGGCCGCTGGCCGCCCCGCGCGCGTTGCCCGACCCGGAGGTCCGCGAGGCGGCCGCCGACCTCGTCAAGGAGTACGGATCCGACACGCTCGCGTACTTCAAGCTGCGGCGCGACCAGCACTACCTCTTCAGCGAGGATCGCCGCGCCTTTCTCGGCTACCGGATCGAAAGCGGCGTGCTCATCGTCGCCGGCGACCCCGTGGGCGAGCCGGACGCGCTCCCGCAGCTGCTGCGAAGACTGGCGGCGTTCACCGAGGCGCGGGGCCTGCGCCTCGCCGCGCTCGGGGTCAGCGAGCAGCTCCGCCCGCTCTTCGAGCAGCTCGGCCTGCGCGCGATCTACATGGGCGACGAGGCGATCGTCGAGACGGCCTCCTTCAGCCTGGACGGCCGCGCGGTGCGCAAGGTGCGGCAATCGGTGAGCCGCCTCGAGAAGGCGGGCTACCGCGCCGAGCTCGTCGACGTCGCCGAGCTCGACGACGCGACGTTCGCGGCGCTCGAGCGCGTCTCGGACGCGTGGCGCGGGGGCGAGCCCGAGCGCGGCTTCTCGATGGCGCTCGACGCGCTCCGCCGCGACGACCAGGACGACACCGTCGTCGTGATCGCGCGCGACGGCTCGGACGCGATCCGCGGGTTTCTCCACTTCGTGCCGAGCTACCGGCGCAAGGCGATGTCGCTGTCCCTGATGCGCCGCGAGCGCAGCACGCCGAACGGCCTGACCGAGTTCATGGTCGTGAAGTCGATCGAGCTCCTTCGCGCCCGCGGCGTCGAGGAGCTCTCGCTGAACTTCGCCGCGTTCGCGCGCTTCCTGCACAGTCCGCGCGGCCGGCTGGAACGACTCGCCGGCCGGGCGGCCCGGAGGGCCGACGCCCTCTTCCAGATCGAGCGCCTGTATCGCTTCAACGCGAAGTTCTTCCCGCGCTGGGAGCCGCGCTACGCGATGTACGAGAGCGTCGCGGCGCTGCCTCGCGTCGCGCTGGCCTCGCTGTGGGTGGAGGGCCAGCTGCCGAAGCCGACGCTGGGCCGAACACGCCGCGGGGCCCGCACGTAGCCGCTGCCCGGGCGACCAGAGCTACGCCGGCGCGTGCGCGGTGTCGCCCGCCCGGGCCGCGGCCGGCTCGTCCCCGGGGTGCGTGAGGAGCGCCGCGCCGCTGACCACCGCGACGAACGCCAGAATCCGGGCGGCGCCGAGTGCTCCCGACGGCAACGGCTCGTGGAAGAGCGCCATTCCGGCGACGATCGGCACGGCGTTGGTGAAGAGCGTGGCGACTCCGGCGGTGGCCAAGGCGCCCCCGCGCTGAAAGCCGAGCTGCAGGAGGACGAACGCGAGCCCGTGCGCCGCCAGCACCGCCGGAACGAACGCCAGGCGGGCGCCCCCGGCAACCGCCGTCTTCGTCGCGACGTCTCCCGCGGCGTAGAGGAACCCCGCGGCGACCCCGAGACCGGCTCCCGCCGCGAGCATCCGCTGGAGCGGTCCCGCGAACAGGGCCGCGAGCAGCGCGGACACCACCATCCAGGCAGCCACTCCGGACCACGCCGCCTGGTGTCCCCAGTGGTGCGCATTCCCGCCGCGGCCGACCAGCGAGACGCCGAGCAGCACGAGTCCGCCCATCGACAGCCACACGCCGACCCACTCGCGCCGAGCCAGCCGGATCCCGCCGATCCGCGAGACGAGCAGGGCGAGGATGCCGATGCCGCCTGCGGAGGTCGCCTGGACGAGCGAGAGCGGGCCGAACGCGAGCGCGGCGACGTAGAGGGCCCACCCGCCGATCCCGACCACGAAGCCCGTGAGCCAGCGGAGGTTCGAGAACAGCAGTCGCAACGATCGGAACGGCCTGCGCAGCGTGAGCGGCGGCAGCCCCGATGCCTGCTCGTGCTGCGTGAAGAAGCCCCAGTTGAGCGCGAGCGCCGAGCCCGCAGCGAGAACGAGCGAGAGCACGAGCGAGGGGCTCACTGCTTGCTCCCGACGAGCGGCAGGTAGCCCTCGGCGGCCAGGCCGGCCACGCCGACGCGCGGGAGGTCGAGCTGCCGCTCGTAGACGAGGAACCGGGGCTCCCACCGCGGCAGGAACTTCCGGTTGAACGTGAGCAGGTTGTCGAGCTGGAAGCCGTGGCCCTTCAGCGTCCGCAGCGCTCGCCGCTCGAACCGCCTCGTCCGCGAGAGCTCGAGCTCCTGCTCGGGAGCGAGCACCGCGGCGAACGGTGCGAAGTTCATCGACACGCGCTCGAAGTCGTGCCTTCGCGCCCACTCGATCGTCTCCACCACGAGCCACTCGTTGAACCCGTTCGGCGTCTCGGCCGCGCGGGGCATCGACGACAGGGAGAGGGCCTTGCCGGGCCAGACGACGGCGAAGTGCAGGAACCCCCGCACGACACCGTCGGGATCACGCCCGATGGTGAAGAGCGCGTCCTCGCCCTCCAGCGTGAACAACGTGTCGAGCTCCATCGTGAAGCCCTTCGCCGGGCCCGCGCCGCGCCACTCGCGCGAGAGCTCCTCGAGCTCGGCGCTCAGGTCGTCGTCCACCTCGCGGGCGTACCGAACCTCGACGGAGTAGCCCTGACGCTCGAGCCTGCTCACCGACTGGCGGACCTTTCGGATCGCCCGTCCCTCGAGCGAGAAGCCGGCAACCTCGACGACCGCCTCGTCGCCGTGGTACAGGACCCGCAAACCGAGCCGGCGATAGAGGTCGAGGTAGTGCTCGCCCGCGCCCAGCACGGCCACGCGCCAGTCCCGCTCGCGGGCGAAGGTGAGGAAGCTCGGCACGAGCCTCCGGACCGCGTCCTCCGGGCCTACCGGGTCGCCGGAGACGACCGCCACCCCCGCGACGACCTTGTAGGCGAGGAATGCTCGCTCGTCCTGGCCGAAGAAGTAGGACTTGTCCGCCCGGAGCGCAAACGGCGCCAGCGTGTCCACGCCGAACGACTCGACCAGCTGGTGGGCGCGCTCCCGTGCGCGCGCGTGCTGGCTGAGGCGGTAGCGCCACGGGGCGAGCCACAGCCAGAGCAGCCAGAACGCTGCGGCGATGCCGAGCAGCAGCACCGACAGCGGGAACCAGCTCCCGAAGGGCCCGGACAGGTGCTCGGATCCGTGCAGGTGGAGCCCGATGAGCGACTCCCCTGTCTCCTTCAGCGCGAACGCGAGCGTGTAGGGCCGGTCGACCGCGATCCGGTTGATCCAGAGGGCAATCGCCCCGTAGGCGAAGATCGCGGTGACGAAGGCGAGGCCAAGAGCAAGGACGCGGGAGCGCGCGCCGGGGTCTCCTCGGCCTTCGAAGTCGTGACGGCGGGCGACGAGCGCAAGCGCAAGCGCCACGCTCGCCGCGGCCTCTTCGTAGTCGAGCCCCTTGAGCAGGTGGAGGGCGGCCGCGGCGAGCACCAGGATGAGCGTCAGCTGCCACGCACGCCGTCGCCGCCGCCACAAACCTCGGGCGAGGACGATCAGCGCGAGCCCCGCGGGGACGATCAGCGCGCTCGCCAGCCTGGGAACGAAGTTCGGAGTCGCATTCTCGATCAGGCGTAGCCGGGAGTCGATCGCCGGCGTCAGAGCGGAGGCAACGTCGAGCACGCCCGACGCGGCGACGAAGAGCGCCAGCACCACGGGCGCTCGACGGCTCCCGGCGTGTTGGCGCGTCCCGAGCAACGCGCCGCCGAGGCCTGCGAAGAGGGCGGCCACGTAGACCGATTGGACGCGAAGTGCGGCCTCGAACGACTCGCCGACCGGAATCTGGCGCACCACGAAGATCGAGACGCCGGTCGAGGCGACGAGGAAGGCGCCGACGACGACCGCGAACAGCAGCGCTGCCGTCAGCCGCTCGACGCGCGCGAGCCGGGCCAGCAGGCCGAGCAGCAGCCCGGCCGCCGCCCAGACACCGGCAAACACGAGTGCGGGTCTCCCCGCATGGCCGGGGAGCTCGTCGAGCGGCAGCGCGTTCGGGAGGGCCGGCCCGGGGAGGGTCCCCCCGGAGCCGATGAGGTAGAGGATCCCGGTCACGGCGATCGGCGTCGCGAGCGTGTACAGCCCCAGGAGCACGAGCCCGAGGACGCGTGTTGCCCTAGCCACCCCGCATCCTCGTCGTCGCGGCGAGCAGCGCCGCCTCGGCGTTGCCGCGCCAGATCTTCCAGGTGTGCCCACCGGGATCGACGAAGAAGACGTAGGGGATGCGGTTGCGGCGGAGCTCGGCCGCGAAGGCTCGGTTCTGGCCGAGGAGCGTGTCCTTGCTACCGGTGTAGAACCAGACGGAGGTCCGATGTCGGCGCAGTGCCGGCGCGACCTTCGGCAGGTACTTCGCGGGGCTGTTGTAGGCGAGCATCGCGGGCCGCCTGCCGAAGATGGCCGGGATGTTGTCGGCCAGCATGTAGCCCGACCAGCTCTCGATCACGCGGAACTCGCCCGGATGGTGGAGCGCGATGTTCAGGGCGCCGTAGCCGCCCTCCGAAAGGCCGGCGATCGCCCGCCCCGCGCCCGCGTGAACCGTTCGGTAGCGGGCGTCGATCGCGTTGACGACGTCGCGCGCCACGAAGGTCTCCCACGCCTCGTTCGGTCTGAGGCCGTTCGCCCACTCCTTGTCGGTGAAGGTCCCCGTGGATCCGAACGGCGCGACCAGGATCACGCCGTGAATGCGGCCCTTCGCCATCAACGAGTCGACGAGCACGCCCATCCGCAACGTCTGGAGGAGCCCGCCGGGGTTCCCCGGGAACCCGTGCAGCAGGTAGAGGACGGGGTAGTGCTGCCGGTTCAGCGCGTAACCGGGTGGGAGATAGACGACGACCTGCTGCCTCCGGCCCCCGAGCGCCGGGCTTCGCACGTAGATCGTCTGCTGCGTTCCCTGGACCCGGACGTAGGCCGGGTCACGAGGCGGGGGGAAGCCCCGATAGAGCCAGAAGCCATCGACGTAGCGGTAGGCGCCGAGGAAGCCGACGGTCAAGAAGGCGAGAACGAGCGACAACGTGGCCGCCCACGCCAAGACCGGGCTGTGACTTGCCTGCCCCTGGACGTACGGCCGCATCGGATCTCCCGAGGAGGTGGGCCGGGGCGGTTTCGATCCCCATCGTCCCCGTCAAGAGCGGGGAGCTCTTCCACTTGAGCTACCGGCCCACGCGGAAAGGATCGTGGCCTGCACGCCGAGGAGCATCGGCAGGTCCTCGGCTCCACACCTCGGGAAACTACGGATGTCCCCGCTCCAGCCGTCGACGGTCGCGGTGGACGTCGCCAACGGGATGTTCACACGGACGAGAACGGCAAGCCCGGCCAAGGCGGGTTCTTCGTTGGATCATCCCGATCGGTTGAGGCGGCGTACCCGCCGACGCGGGAACCTGCGGCTCCGGAACGCGGCCGAAAGGAGTGCGCAGTGGCAGGAAGCGAGACGTGGGCGGGCTGGATCCGCCTCGGGGCGATCCTGATGATGATCATCGGCGTGGTCGACTTCTTCCAGGGGCTGATCGCCATCATCCGCAGCGGCTACTACGCCCTCCCGCCGAACCAGATCGTCGTCGTCAACACCAGCACGTGGGGCTGGATCATGCTCGTCTGGGGCATCGTCGTCGGGGCAGCGGGCTGGGGCCTGACGCTCGGCGCCAACTGGGCGCGCTGGTTCACGATCGTCGCGGCGAGCCTCAACATCGTCCTGCAGCTCGGGTTCGTGGGCGGCTCCCAGCACACGCTGTGGGCGCTGACGAGCGTGACCCTGTCGGGCGTCGTGCTCTACGCGCTGATCGTCCACTGGGAGGAGGCGAGCGAGACGATCCGGCGCATGGCCGAGTCGCGCATGTAGGCGCAGCCTGCGAACACGCCGCTCTCACAGAATTCTCACGAACGCCCGGTTCGATTCGTGACGTGATCGAGGCGCGGGCCCTGACGAAGGACTACGGCGACAAGCGCGCCGTCGACGACCTCTCGTTCACCGTGCGCCCCGGAAGGGTCACCGGCTTCCTCGGCCCGAACGGGTCGGGCAAATCGACGACGATGCGCCTGATCCTCGGCCTCGACGCGCCGACGGCCGGCGACGTCACCGTCAACGGCAAGCACTACCGCGACCACGCGGCGCCGCTCCACGAAGTGGGCGCGCTGCTCGAGGCGCGCTCGCTGCACGGCGGCCGCTCCGCCTACGACCACCTGCTGGCGCTCGCGCAGACGCACGGGATCGGACGCAGCCGCGTCGACGAGCTGATCGACCTCGTCGGCCTGCACGAGGTCGCGAGGAAGCGGGCCGGCAAGTTCTCGCTCGGCATGGGCCAGCGGCTCGGCATCGCGTCCGCGCTGCTCGGCGACCCGTCGACGGTGATGCTCGACGAGCCGGTCAACGGGCTCGATCCCGAGGGCATCCACTGGATGCGCAACCTGCTCAAGGGCCTCGCCGCCGAGGGCCGCACCGTCTTCGTCTCGTCGCACCTGATGAGCGAGATGGCGCTCACGGCCGACCACCTGATCGTGATCGGCCGCGGCCGCAAGATCGCCGACACGAGCACCGAGGAGTTCGTCAGCCAGGCGTCGGGGAACGTCGTCCGCGTCCGGACGCCGCAGGCGGGCGAGCTCGAGGCGCAGCTCGCCGGGCCGACGGTGACCGTCAAGACGCTCGAGCCCGAGGTGATCGAGGTTCGCGGGGTCACCTCGCGCCAGATCGGCGAGGTCGCCGCGGCGAACCGGATCGTCCTGCACGAGCTGACGCCGCAGCAGGCGTCGCTCGAGGAGGCGTTCATGACGCTGACGCGCGAGGACGTCGAGTTCAAGGCGCTCGAGCTGGAGGAGGAGGCGGTCGCGTGAGCAGCTACTCCGGCGTCGGCACGATCCCGCGCCTCGCCCACACCGGCAGGGTCACGCAGGCGCGGGTGGCGGTGTCCGAATGGACGAAGCTCCGCTCGCTCCGCTCGACCCGCTGGTCGCTGTTCGCCGCGATCCTGCTGACGCTCGGGTTCCCGGTCCTGTTCGCGTTCGTCACCTCGTCGCACTGGGGCTCGATGAGCCCGAGCGAGCGCGCGAACCGCCACCCGCTGGACATCGCGCTCGCGGGCGTCAACGTCTCGCAGCTCGCGGTCGCCGTCCTCGGCGTGCTCGTCGTCACCGGCGAGTACTCGACCGGGATGATCCGGGCCAGCTTCAGCGCGGTGCCGAAGCGGCTGCCGGTGCTCTGGGCGAAGACCGGCGTCTTCGGCGTCGTGACCTTCGCGTTGATGCTGCCGTCGGTGGTCGCCGCGTTCTACGCGAGCCAGGCGATCCTCGCCCGGCACCACCTGCTCCAGACCTCGCTCTCGGACGCCGGGATCGGGCGCTCGGTGGCCGGCGGCGCGGTCTACCTGCTCCTGGTCGGGATCTTCGCGCTCGGGATCGGGGCGATCGTCCGCAACACCGCCGGCGCGATCGCCACCTTCGCCGGGATCTTCTTCGTCATCCCGCCGCTGATGAACGTGCTCCCGTCGAGCTGGAACCACGCGATCAGCAAGTACCTGCCGAGCGAGGCCGGCCGCCAGCTCTTCTCCCTGACGCACGACTCGAGCTCGCTCTCGCCGCTCTGGGGTGGCGTGCTGTTCGCGGCCTACTGCGCGTTCGTGCTCGGGGTCGCCGCGGTGCTGCTCGTCCGGCGCGACACGTAGGTCGCGGGCGCCGGCCGCAGTAGGATCGATCGGTGGGCGAGCGCGCGGCGATCGGGATCGAGAACGTCAGCAAGCGGTTCGGCTCCGTCGGCGCGGTCGACGACGTCTCGATCGAGATCCGGGACGGCGAGTTCTTCTCGCTGCTCGGGCCGAGCGGCTGCGGCAAGACGACGACGCTGCGCATGGTCGCGGGCTTCGAGCTGCCGGACTCGGGCCGGATCCTGCTGCAGGGCGACGACGTGACGACGGTGCCCGCGAACAAGCGGCCCGTGAACATGGTCTTCCAGCAGTACGCGCTCTTCCCGCACATGACGGTCTACGACAACGTCGCGTTCGGCCTCAAGGTGAAGGGCGTGCCGCGCCGCGAACACGGCGGCCGGATCGAGGAGATGCTGCGGATCGTCTCGCTCGAGGGACTGGAGCAGCGGCGGCCGCGCCAGCTCTCGGGGGGCCAGCAGCAGCGGGTGGCGCTCGCGCGTGCGCTCGTCAACTCGCCGGCCGCGCTGCTGCTCGACGAGCCGCTCGGCGCGCTCGACGTGAAGCTCCGCAAGCAGATGCAGCTGCAGCTGAAGGCGATCCAGCACGACGTCGGCACGACCTTCGTCTACGTCACGCACGATCAGGAGGAGGCGCTCGCGATGTCCGACCGGATCGCCGTCATGGACGGCGGGCGCGTCGAGCAGATCGGCACTCCGCGCGAGATCTACGACCACCCCAGCAGCGCCTTCGTGGCGGACTTCATCGGCTCGTTGAACGCCTTCGACCTGCGCATCGACGAGTTCGTCGGCGAGCACGCGGTGATGCGGCTGGGGGACGAGGAGCGCGTCGTCGCCGGGCTCGGCGCCGATCGTCGGCCGGGAGAGACGGTCAGGGTCGCGGTGCGCCCCGAGCGCGTCCGGATCACGGCCGCGGGGTCGCAGCCGCGGGACGGCGGCTCGCGTGTCGACGGCACGGTCGCCGAGGTCGTCTTCCTCGGCATGTACACGCAGTTCCACGTCGACACGCGCGTCGGCAGGATCGTCTCACACCGGCTCGCCGACGAGCTGCGCACCTCCTACGAGTCGGGCTCGCCCGTCACGCTCAGCTGGGAGCCGGAGCAGGCGTCCCCGCTGGGCTAGCCCGCGAAGCGGCGCTCGGCCACGCGCCGGCCGATCTCGGCCGCGATCACGACCGTCAGCGAGACCACCAGCACGACCACGGCGACGGCGATCACCTGCGGCAGCTGGTCGGGGAAGCGCAGCGCGGCGTAGAGGTAGATCGGGAACGTCACGCGCGAGCCGACGACGAACGAGGCGACCGCGTACTCGTCGAACGAGGTCGTGAACGCGATCAGGAAGGCCGACACGACCGCCGGCAGGATCAGCGGCAGCGTGATCGAGCGGAAGGTCCGCAGCCGCGACGCGCCGAGGTCGAACGCGGCCTCCTCGAGCGAGACGTCGATCTGATCGAGCCGCGGCACGAGCACGAGGATCGTGTACGGCAGCGTGATCACGATGTGCCCGATCACGACCGTCAGGAGCGAGCGCGGGACGCCGAGCTGGTGGAACAGCAGGAGCAGCGAGATCCCGAAGACGACGTAGGGGATCACCAGCGGGCTGAGCAGCAGCGCGGAGACGGCGGACTTCCCGCGGAAGCGGCGCCGCGTCAGCGCGATCGAGGCGAGGATGCCGAGCACGACGGCGCCGAGGCTGGAGAGCGTGGCGATGATCGCGCTCGTCTCCAGCGAGGCGCGGAGGTCGGCGTTGACGAGGAAGTCGTGGTACCAGTGCAGCGTGAAGCCCGAGAGCGGGAACGTCGGCACCGCCGAACTGTTGAACGAGAAGATCAGCAGGATCACGATCGGCGCGTAGAGGAAGACGACGACGAGGCAGAAGAAGAGCCGCAGCAGGCGGGCGCCGTTCTTCGACAGCGCGACGTCCATCAGTCCGTGCTCACCTGCCCGGGTTGGAGGAAGCGCGCGAAGACGACGGTGAGCGCGGCGACGACGCCGAGCAGGAAGAGCGCGAGCACGGAGCCGGTCTGCCAGTCGGGGAAGCCGGTGCCGAACAGGTCGACGATCTGGTTCCCGTACATGTAGCCGCTCGTCCCGCCGACGAGCGAGGGCGTGATGAACTCGCCGAGCGTCGGGATGAACACGAACAGGAAGGCGGCGAACACGCCGGGGAGCGAGAGCGGCAGGGTGATCTTGCGAAACGCCTGCAGCCGGCTGGCGCCCAGGTCGCTCGCCGCCTCGAGCAGCCGGCGGTCGAGGCTCTCGAGCGACACGAAGATCGGCAGCGCGACGAACGGCAGCCAGATGTACCCGAGCACGAGCATCACGGCGAAGCGGCTGTAGAGCAGCTGCGAGATCGGATGGTCGGGCGAGCGCACGCCGGTCCAGAAGAGGAAGCTGTTGATCACGCCCTGGTCGCCGAGGATCACCTTCCAGGCGAGCACCCGGAGCAGGTAGCTCGTCAGGAAGGGCGCGATCAGGAGCAGCAGCAGGACGTACTTGCGCTTGGTGCCGGAGAGCGCGAGGTAGTACGCGAGCGGGTACGCGAGCACGACGACCATCGCCGAGACCGCGAGCGACATCTTCACCGACTTCCAGAACAGCCTCAGGTAGATCGAGCTGTGCAGGAAGTCGTGCCAGGCCGAGAGCGTGAGGCTGTGCGGGCCCGGGTCGAGCGAGTAGACGTCGAGGCTGTACGCCGCGACGATCGCGATCGGCGCGAGGAAGAAGACGGCCAGCCACGCGAGCGGCAGGCCGAGCAGCGTCGGCGTCGTGAGGTCGGGCCGCAGGCGCCGGCGGCGCGGCGCCGGCGGCTCGCGAGCCTCGGCGATCGCCATCGTCAGCGGGCGCCGGTCAGGACGCCTTCACCTGCTCCCACGCCTTGGCGTACACCGCGCGCCGCGGGATGTCGCGGTCGAGGTGCGCGGCCGGCTCGGTCACGGCCTTCGGGTTCGTCAGCTGCAGCGCCTTCAGCAGGTCGCTCGAGGCCGGCCGCGCGAGCACGTTCGCGTGGCCGTAGCCGTAGTTGTCCTCGAGCCAGGCGGCCGACTTCTTCGAGCTCCAGGCGTTGACGTAGGCATGCGCGAGCTTCGGCCGCGGCGTTCCCTTCAGCAGCATGAACATCCCGACCCACGCGACCGGCTTCTCCTTCGGGCGCATGTAGACGACCTTCAGCTTCTTCTTCTTCATCTGCACCCAGTCGTTCGGCCACGCGAAGGCGATCCAGACGTCGCCCGAGCCGAACGCCTCCCAGAGGGCGGTCTCCGACGACCAGATCAGCCGCGCGAGCTTCTTCTTCTTGATCAGGAAGTCCTGTGACTTCTTGAGCTCCGCGTCGCTCTGGCGCCAGGGCCGCGGGTGGCCGAGGTAGAGCCCGGCGACCACGAGCATGTTCAGGTCGTCGAACCACGCGATCTTGCCCTTGTAGCGGTCGTCGAAGAGCAGGCCCCACGACTTCGCCTTCGGGTGCACCTTGTCGCTGCGGTAGAGGATCGCGTCGAAGCCCCAGTCCTCCGGGATCCCGTATTGCTTGCCGTTGTACTGGCCCGCCTTGACCATGAACGGGTTCAGCTGCTTGAAGTTCGGGATCAGCTTCGTGTTCCAGGGCTGGACGAGGCCGCTGGTCGCGAAGTACTTGACCCAGCCGACGTAGGGCCGGAAGAGGTCGGGGTGCAGCCCTGCGTGGAGCTTCGCCAGCGCGTCCGACTCGTTCGCCATCACGGTGAACTGCGGCTTGTTGTGGGGGTGCGCCTTCACGTACGCGGCGAACATCGCCTGGCCGCCGTCGTTGCCGTAGCCGGCCCAGTCGAGCACCTGCAGCCGGCCCGACTCGGCCGTCGCCCAGTCGACCGCCGCGCGGCCGGCCTCGATCCGGCTGCCGAGCAGTGTCGCGCCGCCGGCCGCCGCGGCCAGCTTGAGCAGCTGCTCGCGGCTCAGCCGCCGTTCCGTTGCCTCCGGGTTGTCCATCGTCTGTCTCCTTCTCCCCCTAGTAGCTGGGCGGACTGATGATCCAGAGCACCTCGGCGCGTTCCTGGCCGGTGTTCACGGCGCGGTGCGGGGTCGAGCTGCGGTAGTCGATGCTGTCTCCGGGGTCGAGCTCGAACAGCTCGCCGCCGAGCTCGAGCTGGACGGTGCCTGAGAGGACGAGGAAGAGCTCCTCCGAGTCGCCGTGGGCATACGGCTCCTCGCCGGTCGAGCCGCCGACCTCGAGCTCGCCCTGGAAGACCTCGAGGTGGTGGAGCGGCCGGGGCGTGAGCAGCGACTTGCGGCCGAGGATCCCGAACTGGAGCGCGGGGCGGTCGTCGCGCTTGAGCACCCGCGGTCGCGGCATGCCGTTCGGCTCGAACAGGTCGGCCATCGTCACCCCGAGCGCGTCGGCGATCCGGCGCAGCGAGGCGATGCTGGCATTGGAGCGGCCGCGCTCGACCTGGCTCAGGAAGCTCTCGCTCAGGCCCGAGCGGGCGGCGACGGTCTGGAGGGTGCAACGGCGGAAGCGCCGGAGCGTCCGCAGTCGCTCGCCGACGTCGAACTCGGCTGCGACCTCGGGCGCGCTCCTCGCCATCCAGATCTCCTCTGACCAGGTCGAAGGAAAACTGAAGCGACCCTACGACTTCCCTGAAGCGGGGTCAATGCGCGTCTGGAGCCGGATCGACGAATCGCTCCCATGAGGGATGTGGCCCAGTGCAGAACGACGCCGATGACGCAAGCACCACACAGGGCGGTGCGGCCCCGCTGAAGCACGAAACCGGAGGAGTCCCCGCGTGGAGCGGCGCACCACCCGAACCGAAACCGTCCTCGGACACCTCCCCGACAGACGAAGGGAGGTGAACTCGTGCTGAAGCTCCTCGCCTCCACGCAGGCTCTTGCCGCTTCGACGCGGTTCGCTCTTCGCGGCCGCGAGGAGGGCCAGACGATGGCGGAGTACGGGGTCATGCTCACGGTGATCACGATCGCCGTGATCACGGCGATCGCCCTGCTCTCGCAGAACGTCCAGAACGCAATCGTGGCCGTCGCAGGGCTCCTCCCTGGATGATCCGCGACCTTTACGCGAGCCTGACAGCCCGCGAGCAGCGGGCGCTTCGCTGGAGCGCGGCCGCCACGGCGGCCGTGCTCTGGCTTGCGACTGCGTGGGCCGACCCGCGCGTCCTGCTGGTGATCCCGCTGACGGCCGGCGGGTTCTGGCTCTACCGCCGTCGCCACCGCCACGACACTCCGGACGACGACCCGGACTTCGAGTACTAGAGAAGCTTCGCGACGATCTTCAGGTCGGCAACGAAGGCCGCGTACTCCTGCTCCCGCGTCTCCGGGTCGCGGAGGATGTCGCGCCGAGACAGACGAGCACGCGCGGCTCGACCACCGCGAGCTCGGCCTCGAGCCACGGCCGGCAGGCGGCGACCTCGGCCCAGCTCGGCTTCTGGTGGATCCTCCGCTTGCCGCGCGCGACCCACTTGAAGTGCTTGACCACGTTCGTGACGTAGACCTGCGTCCGGTCGATGCCGGCGTCCTCGAGCGCCTCGTCCAGCAACCGCCCGGCCGGGCCGACGAAGGGCTTGCCGGCCTTGTCCTCCCGGTCGCCGGGCTGCTCGCCGACGAGCATCGCGTCGGCGCTGCGCGCGCCCTCGCCGAAGACCGTCTGCGTGCCCGTCTTGTGCAGGTCGCAGGCCGCGCAGCCGGCCGCGGCCTCGCGTAGCTTCGTCAGGCTCGGCCGCTTGGGCACGAGCGGCGCCGCCGTCTCGTCGAGGCTCAGCTGGCGGGGCATGTCGTCGGCCTACCCGCGCAGGCGGCGGCGGAATCGCGGGCTAGGATGCCGACCGCGGCGCCGTGGCCGAGTGGTTAGGCAGAGGCCTGCAAAGCCTCGTACACCAGTTCGATTCTGGTCGGCGCCTTCGTCTCCGTAGAAAGAGGAAGCCACCATCGGGGTGTCCGCCGATGAACGCGCCTGCCGTTCGCGAGACGCTGACGGGTTGGCGGGGCCGATCCGAGGCCCCGGACTACAGAGGAGGTTGGGATGTTCACGTACGTCGGCTTCTTCCGGCTCACGCCTCTCGCGCTCAAGCACATCGAGAAGACGCCGGAGTACTTCGACAGGATCCGCGAGATCGTCGAGGTCGAGGGCGGCAAGCTCGAGCGCTTCATGGCGACCATGGGCCCGTGGGAGTACCTCGGCATCTTCACGTATCCCGACAACGAGGCCGCGTTCCGCGTCCTCGGCAAGATCGCGAAGCTGGAGATCTTCGAGACCGAGACGTTCCCCGCAGAGGACGTCGAGGTCTTCTTCAAGACGCTCGTCTAGAGCCGTCGACCGCTTAGCCCGGAAGCCGCTCGCCGAGCGGCTTCCGGCGTTCAGTGACCGAAGTCGTCGAGGAGCATGTGCACCTCCCCGACGCGCTCGAAGCCGAGCCGCTCCAGGATTGGGCGCGACATCGTGCCGCCCTGCGTGATCAGCGCCGGCGTGTCCCGCGCGACGGCTTCGTCCCAGCGGGCCCGGATCAGGGCGCGGTAGGCGCCGCGGCCGCGCGCCTGGGGCAGGGTCGCGCCGCCGTAGAGCAGCAGGCCGTGCTCGCTCGGAGTTGCCGTGCCGGCGCAGACGAGCTCGCCGTCGAGCCAGACGCCGTGCATCACGTTCACCGTTTCGCGGTAGCGCTGCTCGAGCTTCGCCCGCCCCTCGGCGATCTCCGCCGCGGGGGACTCGAACGCCGCCCACTGCACCTCGTTCGCGGCCGCGTACTCCTCCAAGCGCTCGATGCGCCGCGCGACGAGCTCCGCGGCCGCCTTCGGTGGCTCCCGCGTCAGAACGAGCGCGACCGCGTACCCGTCGCCGTCGCGGACGAGGCCGCGCTCGAGCAACGCGCCGACCAGGCCGGCGGGAGCCTTGCTGCCGATCTCCCACTGCGTGCGCGTGCGGCCGCGCTCGCGCAGGTGCGAGCGCACCTCGGCGAGCACGTCGTCGAGCTCGTCGAGCTCGAAGCGCTGGCGCTGGACCGTGTTCCACGTCGAGCCGACGCCCATGCAGAGCGTGTAGCGCGGCGTCTCGACCCGTTCGGCGCCGGGGCTCAGCGGCCCGAACGAGTTCGGGTACTCGGCCACCTCACGCAGCACAGCGGCAACGTAGCGTGACGGAACCGTTATCTGGGCGTGAAGAACGAGGCGTTCGCCCACCGGGGCCGGCTGTCAGAGCCGGCGCGCGCGGCCATACGCGGCTCGGCGCGGACGGGATCGTGAGCCGCGATGTGAACGGCGACGGCAGGCCGGACGTGGCCGTCAGCCGGGGGAGGCCGGGCCGTTCGTCTCGGTGCTCCTGAACCGTGGCGACGGCACGCTCGCCGCGAAGCGCGACTACCGCGCCGCCGGCCGCTTCGCGGAGGCGGTGGCCGCGGGCGACGTCGACGGCGACGGGCGGCCGGACCTCGTCGTCGCCGACGGCGGGCACGGCATCTCCGTGCCCCTGAACCGGGGCGACGGGACGTTCGCGCCGCCGATCGTGGTCGCGCCAGCCGCGCCGACGTGCTCGCGCAGACGGCGTACGGGTCGACGCACGCCCCGCTGCTGGTCTTGCCGAGCACGCGCTAGCGCGCGGGGCTCGCCTCGACGCGGGCGGGGCAGCGCCAGTACTCCACGGAGCCGTTCTGCCCGCGCCGCTGGCACGACTGGCGGGTCAGGTCGGGACGACCGTCCAGCACGCCCTTCTCGCACGCTCGCCAGACGCCGCTCGTGCCGGGGGGGCGCGGAGCGGCCGTGCAGGAGCCGATCAGGCCGGCACGGTGAAGGACGCCGTGGTCGCGGACGGCCACGAGCATCGCTGCCGCGAGCATCGCCATGAGCCAGAGTCGAACCATCTGTACCTCTCGATCCGGCCGCAGATACGTCGCTTTTGCAGGGCGTTATCGTCGTTCGTGGCAGACGGCTCGATCACTCGAACCAGCGAACGCCGCGCGCGCCACCCCGGTGTCAGACGGGTGCCCGGAGTGTGACGACCAATCCACAGAGGCCGCGCGCAGCCGCGTCACCGGCGTGCGCGGCAGGTGTCAGACACCGTGACGGAAGTGTCGCTAGCGAAGGCCGCCGCGCTCGTGGTGGGCGCGGAAGAACTCCGCTGACCCGGCGGTCGCCATCGCGGCCGAGGCCGAGATCTCGAGCGCGAGCGTCGCCGCCGCGACGATCTGGGCGAAGCGGTAGACCTTCCCGGCGCCGGCGCAGCCGATCAGCTCGAGCCACCGACGCGCGTATGGCAGCGTCGTGCCGCCGCCGATCGTCGCCACCTCGAGCCCCGGGAGCCGGATCGACACCTGCAGCCCGCCCTCGACGCGCCGGGCTGCGCCGTGCGCCATCGAGCTCGTCCCGACCATCCCGAGGTCCTGGCCGGTTGCGGCGAAGACGGCCGCGATCGCCGACGCGGGCGTGAACGCGACCGACTGCATGCCGGAGGCAACCGCCCCGTGCGTGCCGGCCCACGCGAGCTCCTGGAGGTCGTCGAGCTTGGTGCGCAGTACGCGCCGCACTGCGTCCTCGGTCAGCGTCGCCTCCGCCAGCACCGTCTTGCCGTGACCGCTCTGGAAGTACTCGAACGACGGTTTCTTGTCGCCGCCCATGTTCGCCTCGAGGATCGAGCGCTCCGGCCGCACCGGCGCGCGCTCCATCACGTAGCCCATGTTCAGCACGTAGGCGTTGCGGGTCATCATGTTCGCGCCGACGGCGTCCCCGGTCGTCCAGCGCCAGAGGACGTGGCACATCGGGCCGACGACGTGCGTCTTCGCCTCGCGCAGACGCGCGAACCTCGACAGCGACGGGTCGTCCTGCCGCTCGAGCCACGCACGCATCGCCGGCAGCTCGCCCTCGACCCAGCGCGCCAGCGCGACCGCTTCTCCCGCCGAGCCGCAGACGAAGCAGGACGCGCGCGTGATCCGGTCGGCGAGGACGTAGGTGCGGAAGCCGCCCGACTCGGCGACCGCCCGCGCCCCGCGGTGGAGCGACGCCGACAGCCCGCCCTCGGTGTGCGCGAGCGGCACGAAGACCGTGTCCCGCGCACGGCCGGTCTCCGCGACTCCGCCGTCCGGCTCCCGCAGCTCGTACTCGCCGAGCTCGAGCTCGACCGGGCCGACCACCGACACCGGAATCACGGCGGCGCCGGTCAGCATCTCCTGCGCGTGGGAGAACGGCTCGAGGTCGATCGCCGTCACCTCGCCGTTCAGCCCGAGCGCCTCCTGGCGCGCCCGCACCGATTCGGCGTCGTTCTTGCGAGGCCACTTGCGCACGTTCACGGCTGCGGAGCTTACGATGCTGCCGATGACCACGACCGACCACGTCATCGACCAGGAGCGCGAGGAGCGGGACGCGTTCGCGGGCGTGCTCCGCTTCTACGAGCTCGCGAAGCGGCAGGAGTGGCAGGTGCGCGACCTGCCCTGGGGCGACATCCCGCCGATCCCGGAGGGCAAGGGCTCGGCGCAGCGGCAGGCGCGGCGCAAGGACATGTGGCGTTCCGTGCTCACGCAGCAGCTGCAGGCCGACATGCTCGCCTGCGAGATGTCCTCGCAGCTGCTGAACATCGCGCCCGACCCGGAGGCGAAGCTCTACTACTCGACGATGGTGCAGGACGAGTCGCGCCATACCGAGGCGTGGCTGAAGCTGATCGAGGAAGCCGGCGGCACCGCCGAGCGCGACCCCTACCTCGACCAGCTCGCACACATGACGCTCGAGGCGGACACGCTCGAGGAGAAGGTCTTCCAGATGCAGGTCTTCTACGAGCGGCTGATCATCTCGCGCTTCCGCCTGATCGCCCGCGCCTCACGCGGCACCGTGCTCGAGGACCTCTGCAACCGCCTCACGACCGACGACGGCATCCACCACGGCGCCGGCATGGCCTACGAGAAGGTGCTGCTCAGGAGCGCCGACAAGAAGACGAAGCGCGCGCTCGTCGAGGCGGCGAACCGGCTGCTGCCGACGTTCGTCCAGCACGCGCTGTGGCGGCCGAAGGAGCGTGCCTTCATCGGCGAGGCGATGCGCTCCCGCGACATCGAGAAGCTGAAGGAGGACATCGAGATCGGCGTCCGCCTCGCGCAGTCGCTCGGCCTCGACGTCTCCGACGTCCAGCTGCCGATTCCGTAGTGGCCGCCACCCTGATGGAGGGCCCGCCGCTCGCCGAGCGGATCCGCGCGCAGGTTGCCGCGGACGTGGCCGAGCTCGGCGCGATCGGCCTCGCGACGGTGCAGGTCGGCGACGACGAGGCGTCGACCATCTACATCCGGCTCAAGCACAAGGCCGCCGCCGAGGCCGAGATCGCGTCGGTCGACTGCAAGCTGCCGCACACGATCACGGAGGAGGAGCTGCTGGCGGAGGTCGCGGCACTCAACGCCGACGACGCGATCGACGGCATCCTCGTCCAGCTTCCGCTGCCGGAGCACGTCGACGAGGCGCGCGTGATCTCGGCGGTCGACCCGGTCAAGGACGTCGACGGCTTCCACCCGTTCAACGCGGGGCAGCTCTACCTGGGCCGGCCGACGCACGTCCCCGCGACGCCGCTCGGCGTGATGGCGCTCCTCGCCGAGTACAAGATCCCGCTGGACGGCGCGCGCGCCGTCGTCGTCGGCCGCAGCAACATCGTCGGCAAGCCGGTGGCGCACCTGCTGCTGCAGGCGCACGCGACCGTCGTCGTGTGCCACACGCACACGGACGACCTCGCGCGGGAGACGCTCGACGCCGACGTGCTCGTCGTCGCCGCCGGCGCGCCGGAGGTGGTCACGGCCGACATGGTCAAGTCGGGTTCCGCTGTCGTCGACGTCGGCATCAACCGCACCGACAACGGCGTCGTGGGCGACGTCGACGCCGACGCGCGCTCTCGGGCCGCCTTCATCACGCCCGTCCCGGGCGGCGTCGGCCCGATGACGATCGCGATGTTGTTACAGAACACGGTCAAGGCAGCCCGCTACCGCCGCGGACTCCTTGCGTTCCCCCTGGAGCGGCGCTAAGGTTCGCGCCGCTTCACAGTAGGTCGGCGGCTCGGTGCCCGGGCCGTCGTTGTTTGTTGTACGAAGGGAGAAGGTTTTGCCCAAGGGCACCGTCAAGTGGTTCTCGAACGAGAAGGGCTACGGCTTCATCGAGCGCGAAGGCGGCGAAGACGTCTTCGTCCACTTCTCGGCGATTGCAGGGGAAGGCTACAAGTCGCTG
>DASSMZ010000181.1:0-3472 GCA_035688325.1 Gaiellaceae bacterium | reverse complement strand
GGGCTCTCCGCCTACGTCGTTCTGACGAATCGCGGGCCGCTACCGCCGTGTTCAGGGCCCGACTGCACGGCGGCGAACTTCACCTGGGAGTACGTCCACGTGATCAACTCGAATGCACCGAGCAATGAGCTCCCAGGAGGGCGGCGAGCCACCGCCGGGAACGCTTTCGTGCTCGACAGCATTGACGCGACGGTTCTCGTCGACGGGACGGTCTTCAGTCAGGAGACGCTCACGCCGCCGCCGAACGTAAGCGACCGTCTCGGAACCTCCGGCCGCTGGCCGGCGACGGTTACCTGCGGCGATCCGATCGCGCCTCCGCCCTGTGCCACCGTCCTCAAACCGGCGATCCTCCCGGGCGAGAACACGATCGGCTTCTACGACGGCTTCTTCCACGGGAGCACCGAACCGACCGGAAGCTACGTCTTCCGGTTCACGCTCCACGGAACGCTCAACGGCGCACCCGTCGATCTGACGGCCAGTTCGAAAGCGATCCAGATGACCTAGCCGTCTTCGAGAGGGCGACTCCCCAAGGTCGCCCTCTCGAACTCTTCTCGTAGCACCATGTCCGCCGTCGCCCCGGAGACGGCGGAGGCCCTCGCCGTTTCGGTGCGCACCGTTCGGAGGCTGATCCACGCCGGGGAGATCCCCGGGCTCCGGGTTGGCCACCGGATCCGGATCGACAGGGACGAGCTGACGACCTGGCTGTTCGAGCACGACGGGGCGAACCGCGGGCTTACGATTCAGCGCCATGCCGGAGGTCGAAGCGCGCGACGAGCTGGCGGCCGAGCTCGACCGCCTCTACGCGCTGCCGCCGGGCGAGTTCACCGCGGCTCGGGACGACGCCGCCAAGCGCCTGCGCGCCGAGGGGAAGCGTGAGCTCGCGGCCGAGGTCAAGCGCCAGCGCAAGCCGGCGCTGCCGGTCTGGCTCGCGAACCGGCTGGCGCACGAGCGCGAGCTCGACGTCAAGCGGCTGCTGAAGGCCGGCGAGGCGCTGGCGGCGACCCAGGCCGGCGCGGCGGGCGGCGGCTCGGCCGACGAGTTCGCCGAGGCGCGGCGGGAGGAGCAGCATGCGCTCGAGCGGCTCGCCGACGCGGCGCGCGAGCTCGCGGGCCGTGAGGGCGCAGGCGCGCAGGTCGTCGAGCGCGCGGTTCAGACCCTGCGTGCCGCCTCGCTGACCGCCGACGGCCGCGAGCTGCTGGAGCGCGGACGGCTGACCCAGGAGCTCGAGCCGCCGGGCTTCGACGCGCTCGCCGGCATGCCGCCGGCGCCGCAGCGGCCGAAGCCGAAGCAGAAGCAGAAGGACGACCGCGGCGAGCGCCGGCGCGCAATCGCCGCCGCCCGCGACCGCGTGAAGGAGCTGCGCGCCGAGGAGCGCGAGCGGGCGAAGGAGGCGCGGAGCGCGGCCCGTGAGGCCGAGCGCGCCGAGTCGGAAGCCGCCTCGCTGCGCCGAGTCGCGGCCGACGCGGCCGACGCGGTCGAGTCCGCCGCAGAGGCACGCGCGGCCGCCGAGGCCGAGCTCCGCGAGCTGGAGTAGACGACGCGCACGTGTTGACGGCGGGTCCGGCCGTCACGAGACTGTCGGCGATGAGCATCCACGCCACGGCCGAGATCGACCGCGCCCGAATCGCCGAGCTGACCGAGCGCGAGCAGCGCCGGCTCGACGACTCCACGCCGCACTCGCGCGCGATGTACGAGCGTGCGCGCCAGACGCTGGCGGGCGGCGTCGCCTCGGCATACCAGCGGCGCGAGCCGTGGCCGATCTACCTCGAGCGCGGCGTCGGCTCGAAGGTCTGGGACGTCGACGGCACGGAGCGGGCCGACTTCCACAACGCCTTCGGCTCGATGCCGCAGGGCCACGCGCACCCGGCGATCACGCGCGCGGTCGAGGAGCGGCTCGAGCTCGGCACCCACTTCGCCGCGCCGACCGAGGACGCCGTGATCGTCGGCGAGGAGCTGAAGCGCCGCTGGGGCCTGCCGCGCTGGCGCTTCGTCAACTCCGGCTCCGAGGCGACGATGGACGCGATCCGGATCGCCCGCGCGCACACCGGCCGCGACACGATCGTCAAGATCTTCGGCTCCTACCACGGCCACCACGACTACGTGATGGTGTCGATCGGCGTCCCGTATCACCGGATCGGCAACCGCGAGAGCTACGAGTCGCTGCCCTACGGCGGCGGCATCCCGCAGTCGGTCGCGGAGCTGACGATCCCCGTGCCGTTCAACGACGCGCGCGCGATGGAGCGCCGGATCGAGGCGCTGTTCGAGGAGGGCCGGCCGCCGGCCTGCGTGATCATGGAGCCGGCGATGATGAACCTCGGGGTGATCCTCCCCGAGCCGGGCTACCTCGAGGCCGTGCGCGAGCTGACGACGCGCCTCGGCGTGCTGTTGATCTTCGACGAGGTCAAGACCGGCCTGTGCATCGCCGCCGGCGGCGCGGTCGAGCGCTTCGGTGTCGAGCCCGACCTGGTCACGCTCGCGAAGGCGCTCGGCGGCGGCGTCCCGACCGGCGCGATCGGCGGCACCGAGGAGGCATTCGAGACGGTCGAGGCCGGCAGCGTCTACCAGGTCGGCACCTTCAACGGGAACCCGCTCGCGATGGCGGCTGCGCGGGCGAGCCTGACCGAGGTGCTGACGCCCGAGGCGTACGAGCTGATCGAGGCGCGCGAGGAGCGGCTGCTGAGCGGCTGCCAGGACGTGATCGAGCGCCACAACCTGCCCGGCTACGCGGTCGGGCTCGGCGCCAAGGGCTGCGTCACGTTCTCGCCCGAGCCGGTGGTCGACTACGAGTCGTTCAAGGCGAACCAGGACGGCGAGCTCGCCGACCTCGCCTGGCTCTACAACATGAACCGCGGCATCTACATGACGCCCGGGCGCGAGGAGGAGTGGACGCTCTCCGTCGCCCACTCCGAGGAGGACTGCGACGCATTCGTCGCCGCCTTCGACGAGCTCGCCGCAGACCTGACGGCCTAGCGCGCGGCCGCACGCGATAGTTCGAGGCCATGGCCGAGCTTCCGACCGGCACGGTCACGCTGCTCTTCACGGACATCGAGGGCTCGACGCGCCTGCTCCGGCGCGTGGGCGACGCCTACGCCGACCTGCTCGGCACCCACCGGCGGCTGCTCGCGGAGGCGTTCGAGCGCCACCGCGGGACAATCGTCGACAGCGAGGGCGACGCCTTCTTCGTCGCCTTCTCCTCGGCCCGTGACGCCGTCGCCGGAGCGGAGGCGGGCCAGCGAGCGCTGGCGGGGCACCCGTGGCCGGGCGACGAGCAGCTGCGCGTCCGGATGGGTCTGCACACGGGCGAGCCACGGCTCGTCGACGGGCGCTACGTGGGGCTCGACGTCCACCACGCGGCACGGGTGATGGCGGCCGGCCATGGCGGGCAGGTGCTGCTGTCCGAGCCGACGCGCGCGCTGCTCGGCGACGGTCCGCGCCTGCGCGACCTGGGCGAGCACCGGCTCAAGGACCTGTC
>DASSMZ010000178.1:0-4573 GCA_035688325.1 Gaiellaceae bacterium | reverse complement strand
GACGGCCGATGATCCTGCCAGTAGTAGTAGAGGTATGAGCACGCTTCGCGCAGAGCCCGGCTGGGCCGACGTCCTCGTGGACTGCGCCGCCGACGCGGCGACGGCCGACCGCCTGATCCGGCAGCTGAACGCCGCCTCCGTGGCCTCGCTCGCGTTCTGCCGGCTGCTCGAGCGCTGGGGCCGGGGCGACGCTGCGCCGTCGACGCCCGGCGCGCGGCAGGCGGCGCTGCGGCGGGCGGCCGACCGCGCCGAGACCGCGCTCGTCGGCCTCGAGCAGCCGCTCGGCCGGTACCTGCTCGAGCTGGAGCCCGAGCGGGCCGAGGGGCGCTCGTGGTACGGCGCGCCCGGCGCGGCCGAGCTGATCGAGTGGGCGCCGGTGCTCCACCGCGCGGGCGTGCGCTGCTCGTCCGTGCGGGTCGCGCAGGCGTACCTCGAGCTCGCCGTCTTCCTGCGTGCGCTCGCCGGGCTCGACGACGCGGCTCGCATCCGTTTGGCGCCGGATCGCTCGTCGCTCTGGGCCGGCCTCTTCGACCTGCGCGAGAACCTGCTCGGACGCGCGGTCGAGGATCTCAAGGCGCTTGCCGCCTGAGCCCGAGGCATCGCCTGCGATGCCGTCGTCAGGGCATGTGGGTTTCCCGCGTGTCCGCCTGAAATGACCGGTCGAGACGTCGGAGTCGGCGTGCCGCAACTCACCGTCGTAGGGTCGGTCAACCTCGACCTGGTGGCGCGGGTCGCTCGCTTGCCGCGGGTGGGGGAGACGCTCAGCGACGCGACGTTCGCCCGCTACCCCGGCGGCAAGGGCGCCAACCAGGCGGTCGCGGCGGCGCGGCTCGGGGCGCAAGTCCGCTTCGTCGGCGCCGTCGGTGCCGACCCGTTCGCGGCGGAGGCGCTGGCGGGGATGCGCGCGGCGGGCGTCGAGCTCGAGCTGTCGGACGGCGACGCGACCGGCGTCGCGCTGATCCTCGTCGACGACGCCGGCGAGAACGTGATCGTCGTGGCGCCGGGCGCGAACGTCCAGGTCGGGCCGGTCTCGGTCGGCGCGAACGTGCTCTGCCAGCTCGAGATCGCCGACGAGACGGTCGCCTCGGCCGCCGCGGGGGCCGGGCGCTTCTTCCTCAACGCCGCGCCGGCACGATCGATCACGGCGGAGGTCGTGCGCGCGGCGGAGCTCGTCGTCGTCAACCGCTACGAGCTCGACTCGCTGCCCGAGGCGCCGCGGCTGCTGGCGCTGACCCTCGGCGAGGAGGGCGCGGTGCTGATCGAGAGCGGGGCGGAGGTGGCGCGTGCGGCCGCGCCGCGGGTCGAGGCCGTCGACGGCACCGCGGCGGGAGATGCCTTCACCGCATGCCTGGTCGTCTCGCTGCTGGAGGGGCGCGACCGCGAGGAGGCGCTGCGCCGCGCGTGTGCCGCCGGTGCGATCGCCGCGTCGCGGCCGGGCGCGCAGCCCTCGCTGCCGACGGCGGCAGAGGTCGATGCGATGCTCTCCTCGTGACCGTCCCGATCCTGCTCGACTGCGACCCGGGCCACGACGACGCGATCGCGCTGCTGCTCGCGCTCGGCAGCGACCAGGTCGAACTGCGCGGCGTGACCACGGTCGCCGGCAACCAGACGCTCGAGAAGACGACCGCGAACGCGATCCGGGTGCTCGAGCTCGTCGGCCGCGGCGACGTCCCCGTGGCCGCCGGCGCCGAGCGGCCGCTCGTGCGCGAGCCGCGGGTCGCGGCCAACGTCCACGGTGAGACGGGCCTCGACGGGCCTGACCTGCCGCCGCCGCAGGGGAGCCCCGAGGGCGAGCACGCCGTCGACTTCCTCGCGGCCCGCGTCGCCGGCACGACCCTCGTCGCGACCGGGCCGCTCACGAACGTCGCGCTCCTGCTCGCCCGCCACCCCCACGCGCGGCCGGAGCGGATCGTGCTGATGGGCGGCGCCATCGCCGAGGGCAACGTCACGCCGGCGGCCGAGTTCAACGTCTGGGCCGACCCCGAGGCGGCGGCACGCGTGTTCGCGAGCGGGATCGACGTGACCATGGTGGGTCTCGACGTGACGCACCGCGCGCTGTTCACGGGCGAGCGCGCCGAGCGGCTGCGCGCGACCGGGCACGTGGGCCAGGTCGTCGCGGAGCTGCTCGACTTCTACGGCGTCTTCCACCGCGAGGTCTACGGCTTCGACGGCTCGCCGATCCACGACGCGGTCGCGGTCGCGCACGTGATCGACCCGACGCTGCTCGAGACCCGGCACCTGAACGTCCAGGTCGACTGCTGCCCCGTAGAGCTCTGCCGCGGGCGCACCGTCGTCGACCTCTGGCGCCGTACGGGGCTCGAGCCGAACGCCCACGTCGCGACCGGAATCGATTCGGAGCGCTTCCTCGACCTGTTACACGAGCGTCTCGCCCGGCTAGGCTAAGTCCGTGATCGGCGACATCTTCACCCTGCTGATCCCGGTCTACATCCTGGCCGGGCTCCTGCTCGCGCTGCTCGCGCTGAACCTGCTCGCGCGTGTCGACAACGGCCGCTACGTGCGGCCGCTCGCGAACGCGATGATGAAGGTGCCGTTCCTCAAGCGCTGGCTGACCAAGGCGTCGAAGGCGAACCTCGAGCGCAAGAACCCGGAGCTCGCGAGCGCGATCGCGAAGCTCGAGCGCAGCGGCGTCCAGAACGACCCGCAGCGCGCGCAGGCTGCGCTCTCGCGTCTCAGCGCCGCCGAGCGCCGCGCCTACCTCGACGCGGCCGGCCAGGAGGGCGCGATCCCCGAGCCGATGAACCGCCAGCAGCGCCGCCAGGCACAGAAGCTGAAGAAGCGCCGCTAGCGGAGGGAACGCCGGTGTGGCGTCGAAGCAGCGGCGCATGGCGCGCCGCCGCAGACGACGCACCCTCAGGCCCCGCGTGCCCTCGCGCGTCCGGCGCAAGAAGCGTGGGGCGAAAAAGGCCGAGAGGCACCAGCATCCCGAGCTGATCGGCCTCGGGCTCGTCGCGCTGGGCGTGTTCCTGGCGGCGGTCGTGTGGGCCGGCTGGAACGGCGGCTACGTGGGCGGCTGGGTCGCGGACGGGCTCGACGCGCTCGTCGGCAGCGCGGCGCTCGCGCTCCCGGCTGCGCTCGTGATCGTCGGCGCCCTGATGGTCGCGCGCAGCGACCTCGTCGACGTGCGGCCATTCCGGACGGGTCTGGTCGTGCTGGCGCTCGGGCTGATGATCACGCTCGGGAAGGATGAGGGCGGCTACGTCGGCACGCTGCTCGGCGGCGGGCTCGGGCTCGCGATCGGCTCGACCGGGGTCGCGATCGCCGGCGTGCTGACGCTGCTCGTCGGCGCGCTGCTGATCAGCGGCGCCTCGGTCGGCGCGATGCTCCGCAGCTCGGGCCGCACGCTACGCGTTCTAGGATCACGCACGCTCGGGTCCCGGCGTCGACGAAGTGCGCCGGAGCCACGCCTGCAGGTGATCTCCGGCGCCGCGGCGCCGGCGCCGCCGAAGCCGGTCGCGCCGCCGGTGGACGTCGTGCACGAGTTCCCGGACATCGTCTCCGACTCGCCGCCGCAGCTCGTCCACGACGAGCCCGAGCCGGACGAGCCCGACGAGACGAGCCTGTTCGACATCTCGTCCGAGACCGCGACCGAGTACCGGCTGCCGGACCGCGCGCTGCTGCGCCGTTCGGCCCCCGGATCGGGCCCCGACGCCGAGCATGCCGGCCGCGTCGCCGAGGCGCTCGTGCAGACGCTCGCCAACTTCGGCGTCGACGCCACCGTGATCGGCCAGATCTCCGGCCCGCGGGTGACGCGCTACGAGCTGCAGCTCGCTCCGGGCACCAAGGTCTCCAAGGTGGCCGGCCTGAAGGACGACCTCTCCTACGCGCTCGCGACGACGGAGATCCGCATCCTGGCGCCGATCCCCGGGAAGCAGGCCGTCGGCGTCGAGCTGCCGAACACGAGCCCGAACCTCGTCACGCTCGGCGACATCTACGACGACCTGCCGGCGACGTCGAGCCCACTCTCGGTGTGGCTCGGCAAGGACATCTCCGGCCAGGCGGTCTGGACCGACCTCGCGCGGATGCCGCACGTCCTGATCGCCGGCACGACCGGCTCGGGCAAGTCGGGCTGCATCAACACGATCCTCACCTCGATCCTGCTGCGCTCGACGCCGGACGAGGCGCGGCTGATCCTGATCGACCCGAAGCGGATCGAGCTCAACTACTACGAGTCGATCCCGCACCTGCTGACACCCGTCGTCTCGAGCCCGAAAGAGGCCGCCGCGGTGCTCGCCAACGTCGTCGCCGAGATGGAGCGCCGCTACGAGCGCCTCTCGCAGGTGCGCGCCCGCAACCTCGCCGAGGCGAACCGCAGCTTCCGCTCGCGCGGCGAGCAGACGCTGCCGTACCTGCTCGTCGTGATCGACGAGCTCGCCGACCTGATGATGATCTCGCCACAGCAGGTGGAGGACGCCGTCATCCGCCTGGCGCAGAAGTCGCGGGCGGTCGGGATCCACCTCGTGCTCGCGACGCAGCGGCCGTCGGTGGACGTGATCACCGGCATGATCAAGGCGAACGTGCCGAGCCGGATCGCCTTCGCGGTCTCGAGCCAGAC
>DASSMZ010000153.1:0-13506 GCA_035688325.1 Gaiellaceae bacterium | reverse complement strand
GTGGTGATCCAGTTCGGCGGCCAGACGCCGCTCAGGCTCGCGCGCGCGATCGAGGCCGCAGGCTTCCGCATCCTCGGCACGCCGTTCGAGGCGGTCGACCTGGCCGAGGACCGCGAGCGCTTCGCGGCGCTCTGCGACGGGCTCGGGATCAAGGTGCCGGAGTGGGGGATGGCCGGGAGCGCCGAGGAGGCCGTCGAGGTGGCCGAGCGCGTGGGCTACCCGGTGCTCGTGCGGCCGAGCTACGTGCTGGGCGGACGCTCGATGCAGGTCTGCTACGACGCGAGCGGGGTGCGGGAAGCCTCGGCGGCGGGCGGGCGGCTGCTCGTCGACCGTTTCCTCGAGAACGCGATCGAGATCGACGTCGACGCGCTGTGCGACGGCACCTCGACGTTCGTCGCCGCCGTGATGCAGCACGTCGAGGAGGCCGGCGTCCATTCCGGCGACTCGAGCTGCGTGCTGCCGGCGCCGTCGTTGACGCGGTCCGAGCGGCGGGCCGTCGCCCACGCGGTCAGGCGGCTGGGGCCGGCGCTCGGCGTGGTCGGCTTGCTGAACGTCCAGCTCGCCCTCGCCGATGGCGAGCTCTACGTGCTCGAGGCGAACCCGCGCGCGTCCCGGACGGTGCCGTTCGCGAGCAAGGCGACGGGCGTGAACCTGGTCGAGGCCGCGTGCCGACTCGCGGCCGGGGCCAACCTCGGAGAGCTCGACCTCGCGGCGCACGACCTCGGGCAGACGTCGGTCAAGGCGGCCGTGCTCCCGTTCGCCCGCTTCCCCGGCGCCGACCCGGTGCTCGGGCCCGAGATGCGCTCGACCGGCGAGGTGATGGCGAGCGCGTCCGACCTGCCGACCGCGTTCGCGAAGGCGGAGCGCGCCGCCGGCCGGCGGCTCCCCGCGAGTGGGACGGCGTTCCTCTCGGTGCGCGACGAGGACAAGGCGGTCGTCGTCCCGGTCGCGCAGGCGCTCGCCGGCCTGGGCTTCGGCCTGCTCGCCACCGCCGGCACGGCGCGCACGCTCGCCGCCGCCGGCCTCGCCGTCGAGTACGTGCGCAAGGTGACCGAGGAGGGCCGGGGGCCGAGCGTGGTCGACCTCGTCCGGCGCGGACGCTGCGACCTCGTGATCAACACGCCGCAGGGCTCGGGCGCGCGCACCGACGGCTACCGGATCCGCGAGGCGGCCCTCGTCGCGCGCGTGCCGTGCATCACGACCATCTCCGGCGCGGCGGCGGCCGTCGAGGCGATCGCGCACGCGCGGGACGAGGTCGCCCTGAGCCTGCAGGAGCGAATCGATGCTCAGGCGCGAACGGCGTAGCGTCCTCGGCGTCGAGCCCGTCGGGCCGTACACGCTGCTGCGTGTCGAGCGGGGGACGGTCGAGCCCGGCGTGCCAGGGCAGTTCTTCATGCTCGAGGCTCCCGGCCGCGCGCTGCCTCGGCCGATGAGCCTCTGCCTCGCGCGGCCGCGCGAGCTCGCGTTCCTGATCGACCCGATCGGCCCCGGGACGCGGGCGCTGTGCGCGCTGCGGCCGGGCGAGGCGATCGGCGTGCTCGGCCCGCTCGGCAACGGCTTCCGGCTCGACGTCGAGCGGCCGCTGCTCGTCGGCGGCGGGATCGGCGTCGCGCCCTTGCCGTTCCTCTCGGAGCGGCTGGGCGGCCCGCCGGCGCTGCTCGGCTTCCGGAGCCTGTGGCACGCGGAGGCGGCCGCGCTCGTGCCGAACGCGGAGGTCGTGGTCGAGCCGACGTACGTGACGGAGGCGATGCACGCCGGCCACGACGTCCTCGCGTGCGGCCCGGAGCCGATGCTCGAGGCGGTCCGCCGCCTCACGCCCCACGCGCAGCTCGCCTGGGAGGCGCCGATGGCGTGCGGCTATGGCGCCTGCTACGGCTGCGTCGTCGAGCTCGAGGGACGGCTCGAGCGTCTCTGCCTCGAGGGCCCGGTCCTTGCGGCTGCTTAACGCCAGCGGGTGCCTCGACGCGCTCGCCGCGCCGGACGTGGCGCGGACGCTCGACGGGCTCGTGACGAAGACGGTCACGCCGCTGCCGCGCGAGGGCAACGCGCCGGTGCGGATCGCCGAGACCGAGGTGGGCATGCTGAACGCGATCGGCCTCGCGAACCCTGGCGTCGAGGCGTTCGTGGCCGACCACCTGCCGCGGCTCGCCGAGCTCGGCGTCCCGCTCTGGGTCTCGGTCGGAGGCTTCGCGGTCGAGGACTACGTCGCCGTGGCCGAGCAGGTGAGCCGCGACGAGGTCGAGACGCTGGAGCTGAATCTCTCGTGCCCCAACGTCGACGAGGTGCCCGAGAACGTGGGCGACGTCGTCGGGGCCGTTCGGAAGGTGACGGCGAAGCCGCTCTACGCGAAGCTGTCCGCCGCTGTCGCCGACCTGGCCGCGAGCGCGCGGGCGGCCGAGGCGGCCGGCGCCGACGGGCTGAGCCTCGTCAACACCGTCCGCGGGCTCGCCCTCGACGAGCGCACGCTGCGGCCGGTTCTCGCGCGCGGCGTCGGCGGGCTCTCCGGGCCGGCTCTCCGCCCGGTCGCGCTCGCAGCCGTCTACACGTGCTCGCGCGAGACCCGCCTGCCGATCGTCGGCATGGGCGGCGTTGCCACCGGCCGGCACGCGCTGGAGCTGCTCGCGGCCGGCGCGACCGATGTCGCCGTCGGCACCGCGCTCTTCGCCGACCCCGGCGCGGCGGCCCGGATCCGTGACGAGCTGGAGGCGGAGGCGGCGGCGCTCGGCTTCGTCAGCGTCGACAACGCCGTCGGCGCCGCGCACGCCGAAGCCGCGGCGACCCTCGATCAGAGGTCGAGAGTACTGTTCGAAAAAGCCCTGCATATCGACTGAAACAAGGCGGGTTGACCGGCGCGGGGAGCTTGTTAGTATCCCCGCCCGTGCCCGCGCTCAAGACTCAGGCCCAGGCGCCACTCCGCTCTCTCGACCAACGGATGGAAGCGCTCAAGCGGGCGAACGACATCCGCGTCCGGCGCGCACAGCTGAAGAAGGACCTCAAGTCCGGCGACGCGCGCATCGAGGAGATCCTCAGCGATCCGCCCGAGTACGTCTCGACGGCGAAGGTGTTCGACATGCTGATGGCCGTGCCGAAGTTCGGCCGCGTCAAGGCCGCCCGCTTCCTGAACCAGTGCAGGATCAGCCAGTCGAAGACCGTCGGCGGCCTCTCCGACCGTCAGCGGGCGGAGCTGATTGGCCTCTTCAACCGGTAGACCCGTCTTCGTCCTCACCGGCACGTCCGGCGAGGGAAAGAGCACGCTGGCGAAACTCCTGGTCGAGCGGGTGGACGGGCTCGAGCTCGCCGTCTCCGCGACCACGCGGCCGCGCCGCCCGGGCGAAGAGCACGGCCGCGACTACTGGTTCCTCGGCGAGGACGAGTTCGACCGCAAGCTCGAGGAGGGCGACTTCGTCGAGTGGGTCGAGTTGCCGTGGGGCGAGGGCTACCGCTCCGGCACGCTCTGGTCGGAGCTCGACCGGATCGGCGCCGAGGGCCGCTCGCCGGTGCTCGAGATCGAGACGGGCGGAGCGCTGGCCGTGCGCGACCGGATCCCGGCCGCCGTGACGATCTTCGTCACCGCGCCGAGCCGAGAGGAGCGCGAACGCCGGCTCCGCCTCCGCGCGACCGAGAGCGAGGGCGAGATCGACGAGCGGCTCGACATCGCCGAGCGCCAGCTGGCGCTCGCGCCGGAGTTCGACCACACCGTCGTCAACGACGACCGCGACCGCGCGGTGGCCGAGCTGGAGGGCATCGTCCGCGAGGCCCTGGACGGCGCAGGTACCATCCCTGCCCATGATCCATCCCCGCGTTGACGAACTGCTCGAGAACGTCGATTCCCGCTACGCGCTGGTGATCGTCGCCGCCAAGCGCGCGCGGCAGATCAACAACTACCACCACCAGCTCGGCGAGGGCACGTTCGACCAGTTCCTGCCTCCGCTCGTCGAGTCGCGCTCCAAGAACTACTTGACGATGTCCCTCGAAGAGGTCGCCGAGGGCAAGATCAAGTACACGTACTCGAAGTAAGACGGAGGCCGCCGCCCACCTGGCGGCCCCCCTCGTGGCCCTTACTTCGTGACCTTGAAGTCCTGGTGCATCTGGGACTCGTGCACCGAGCAGTAGAACCTCCAGCTGCCCGGCTTGAGCGTCATCACGACCGTCTTCGAGCCGGTGAAGCCGGTACCCGTGAGGTCCTTCTCGAGCTTCGGCTTGGACGGCTTCTCACGCTCGAGCACGGTGTTGTGGATGCTGGACTTGTCGCCGACGACGATCTTGTACTTCCCCGCCTTCAGCGACGTGACCTTCTTGCCGCCCTTCGTGAGCGACACCGAGTAGCCCGGGCCGACGACGCCCTTCAAGGTCGGGGTCGAGCTCGAGCTGCCGAGCGCCGCTCCCGCGATCGCGAGCGCTGCGGCGGCGACGGCGGCGGCGGCGAGTGATACGGCCTTCATGCGACTCCTTTCGTCGTGGACGTCCTGACTACGCTCCGGCGGAGTTCGCGGATTGGCCTGCTGAGGGCACAATGTGGCGATGGCGCGGGTGCTGCTGGGGGTGACGGGAGGGATCGCCGCCTACAAGGCTTGCGAGCTGGCGCGCCTGCTCGTGCGCGCCGGGCACGACGTGACGCCGATCCTGACGCCGGAGGCCGAGACGTTCGTCTCCGCGAAGACGTTCGAGGCGCTCGCGCGGCGCGAGGCGCCGCGGGAGCTGTTCCCGCATCTGGTCGAGGCCGACCTGCTGGCGATCGCGCCGCTGTCGGCGAACACGCTGGCGAAGCTCGCACACGGCCTCGCCGACAACGTGCTGACGCAGACGGCGCTCGCCTTCGACGGGCCGGTCGTCGCCGCGCCCGCGATGAACCCGCGCATGTGGCGCAGCGAGGCGGTGCGGTCGAACGTCGAGCTCGTGCAGGCGCGCGGGGTCGAGCTCGTCGGGCCCGAGGAAGGCGACACCGCCGTGGGCGAGCTCGGCGTGGGGCGGATGAGCGAGCCGGAGGAGATCTTCGAGCGCGTACGTGCCGGGCTCGAGCGGCGCGAGCAGCTGCGCGGGCGGCGCGTGGTCGTCACCGCCGGCGGCACGCGCGAGCCGCTCGACGCCGTCCGCTTCCTCGGCAACCGCTCGTCGGGCCGGATGGGCGCGGCCCTCGCGGCCGAGGCGCGCCGGCGCGGGGCGGAGGTGACGCTCGTCGCCTCGAACCTGACGGTGCCCGCGCCCGTAGGAGTCGATGTGGTGGACGCGCCGACCGCCGAGGATGTGGCCCGCGAGACGCTCGCGCGCGGCGACGCGGACGTCGTCGTGATGGCCGCCGCCGTCGCCGACTACCGGCCCGCGGAGGCCGAGGAGGGCAAGCGGCCGAAGGACGACCGGCCCTGGACGGTGACGCTCGAGCCGACGCGCGACGTGCTGGCAGAGCTTGGGCGGCGGAAGGATCCCGGAACGCGCGGTGTCTTGGTCGGCTTCGCGGCCGACCGCGGCGAGCGCGGGCTCGAGCGCGCCCGCGAGAAGCTCGCGAACAAGCGGGCCGACCTGATCGTCTTCAACGACGTGGGGCGCGACGACATCGGCTTCGACGCGCGCGACAACGAGGTCGTGCTGGTTTCGGCCCAGGGCGAGCGGCGCATCGAGAAGAGAGCGAAGGAGCGGATCGCCGCGGTGATCCTCGACGAGGTGACGGCCCGGCTGAAGGAGAACGATGGACGAGGCAGTCGGTAGGGAGCACGTCGACACCGCGGCCGGCGCCTCGATCCAGCGGATCGTGGACAACCTCGCCCAGGTCGTGCACGCGCCCGAGGAGACGCTGCGGCTCGTGGTGCTCTGCCTCGTGGCCGAGGGGCACCTGATCATCGAGGACTTCCCCGGGGTCGGCAAGACGATGCTCGCGAAGGCGCTCGCGCGCTCGGTCGACTGCTCGTTCTCGCGGCTGCAGTTCACTCCCGACCTGCTGCCGTCGGACGTCACCGGCGTCAACGTCTTCAGCCAGAAGACGAACGAGTTCGAGTTCCGCCCCGGCCCGGTGTTCGCCAACCTGCTGCTCGTCGACGAGATCAACCGCGCCTCGCCGAAGACGCAGGCGGCGCTGTTGGAGGCGATGCAGGAGAACCAGGTCACCGTCGACGGCGTCAGCTACGAGCTCGGCGCGCCGTTCATGGTGGTCGCGACCCAGAACCCGATCGAGTACGAGGGAACGTACCCGCTGCCCGAGGCGCAGCTCGACCGCTTCACGCTCCGGATCGCGATCGGCTACCCGCCGCTGCCGGACGAGGCGCGGATGCTGACCGAGCAGACGAGCGACCCGCCGCTCGAGTCGCTGCGCCCGGTGGCGACCGCGGCGGAGGCGCGCGCTCTCTCGGACGCCGCGACGGACGTCTTCGTCGAGGAGAGTGTCAACCGCTACGTCGTGGCGCTCCTGCGGCACACGCGCGGCGACGGCCGCATCTACTTGGGCGCGAGCCCGCGCGCCGGCATCGCGCTGCTGCGGGTCGCCAAGGCCCGCGCGCTCGCCGAGGGGCGCGGCTTCGTCTCGCCGGACGACGTCAAGGCCTCCGCCGAGCCCGTCCTCGCGCACCGGCTGATCGTCGCGCCCGAGGCGCGCGCGGCCGGGCTGAGCGGCGCGCGGCTCGTGCAGGAGGCGCTCGAGCACACGCCCGTCCCCGTATGACGCGGCGCGGCCGTCTGGCGCTCGCCCTCGGCGTCGTCACGTACTTCGCCGCATGGGCGTTCGGCTCCAAGATCCTGTACCCGGTCGCGCTCGGTCTGCCGCTGGCGGTGCTGCTGGCGTGGCTCTGGACGGCGCTCGCGAACCGGCCCTTGGAGCTCCAGCGGAAGCTGCCGTCGGGCGAGCGGCTCGAGGGCGACGACGTGCCGGTGAAGGTGCGGCTGACCTCGCAGCGGCGGCTGGTGCCGGCGCGCTGGACGCTCCGCGAGCGGCTCGGCAAGCTCGGCGAGCGGACTGCGACGCTCGGCGCGGACGGGCACGCCGGCTACCTGCTCGAGCGCCTGCCGCGCGGCCGCTACGCCTTCGAGCAGTCGGTCGCGGTGATCGAGGACCCGTTCGGGCTCGAGCGGGTCGAGCAGCCCCTCGAGGCGCCCGGCGCGCTGCTCGTCTACCCGCGCCTGGTCGAGCTCGACCGGCTCTTCTCGGAGGGCGGGACGCGCGCGCACGACGGCCGGCGCCTGCTGCTGCGGCGGCCGTCCGGCTTCGACCTCCACAGCGTGCGCGAGTACGAGCACGGCGACTCGCTGCGGAAGGTGCACTGGCGTACGACGGCGCGGCGGGCGCAGCTGATGGTCAAGGAGCTCGAGGACGCGCCGCGCGACGAGGTCGCGGTCGTGCTCGACGCCGACCCGGAAGCGGTCGTGGGCGGAAGCTTCGACCTCCAGGTGCGCGCGGCCGGGTCCTTGCTCCTCTCGCACGTCCGTCGCGGGCGCCGTGCGGTGCTCGCGATCAACGGCTCCCAGCCGGAGCGGCAGGCCGTCCGCTCGGCCGAGGGCGACTGGCGGCAGGCGCTCGACCTGCTCGCGGCCGTCGAGCCCGAGCCCGGCCCGCCGCTCGCGGCGCTGCTCGCCGACGAGGCGAACGCGGTCGGGCGCTCGCTCGAGCTCGCGGTCGTCACGGCGTCGCTCGCGCCGCGCCTCGTCGAGCGGCTGGCGGAGCGGTCGCTCTCGAGCGGGAACGTCTCGCTCGTGCTCGTCGACGCCTCGAGCTTCGCCGGGGCGCCGCCGAGGCCGATCCCCGAGCTGTTGCGCCTGCAGGCGGCCGGCGTCGCGATCGCGGTGCTGCGCGACGGCGACGACCTCGCGGCACGACTCGGCGCCGCCGAGCCGGCGGAGGCTGCGCATGGCTAGGGCGCTGCTCGTCGTCGGCCTCGCCGCGCCGCTCTTCGCCTGGAGCTGGATGCGGCTCGAGTCCGGCGGCGACCTCTGGCAGGCGGCGGTCGTCGTCGTGCTCGCGCTCGTCCCCGTGCTCGTGCGCGGGTCGGCGCGTGTCCTCGCCGTCGTCGTCACGCTGCTGCTGGCGGGAGCGATCGCCTTCGACACCGGCGCCGCCTGGGGCCTGCCGGGAACGATCCTCGGCCGCTTCGGGAACGGCTTCCTCGAGTTCTACGACGTGCAGGTCCCGTTCGCCCGCGTCGACCACCCGCACATGCACGGCGTGCTGCTGCTCGCCGTCTACGCCTTCACGCTCACCTTCGCGCTCGCCGTCTCCGCCCGCCGGCCCGTGCTCGCGGCGCTCGTGCTGCTGGTCGGCGTCGGCTGGCCGGGAACGCTCCTGCCCGGGCACGACCTCGTGCGCGGCGCGCTCCTGCTGGCGGCCGTGCTCGCGACCATCGCGCTGCTGCGGCGGCAGCGCAGCCGCTCCGTCGTGCCCGCGCTCGCGGCGGGCGCCGTGGTGATCGTCGCCGCGCTGGCGGCGACGACCTCGCCGGCGCTGGCCAAGCGCGCGTTCCTCGACTGGCAGCACTGGGACCTCTACACGAAGCCGGCGCGGCCGGTCGACGTGTCGTACGTCTGGAACTCGAGCTACTCGGGCCTGACGTTCCGCGGGAAGCCGACCACCGTCTTCACGGTCAAGGCGAGCCCGCAGGCCCACTACTGGCGTGTCTCGGTGCTGAACACCGTCCAGAACGGCCGCTGGTACGAGGAGGTCTCGCCGGAATACGGACCGGCCCCGGTGCCGCTCGGCGAGGAGGGGCTGATCCCTCTACGACAGCGGCAACAGGACGCGTGGGAGAAGGAGCAGGTGACGATCGGCGCGCTGCGCGACGTCCGGCTGCCCGGCGGCAGCGAGCCGATGCGGTTCGAGAGCGGCAACGGCGTCGGCGACCTGAGCTTCGACCCCACGGGCGTCGCGTTCGCGAAGGCGCCGCTCTCGCGCGGCGACAGCTACGACGTCTGGAGCTTCCAGCCGTCGCCGACGCCGAACCAACTCGCGGCCTCGAAGCCGGTCTACTCCGGCCCGATCGTGGCCCCCGAGGACAAGTACCGCGAGGTGCAGCCGCGCGTCTACCCGCGGCTCTTCGGGCGGGCCGGCGGCTCCGACTACGTCGACTACCTGATGACGAGGTTCGCGCGCGCGGAGCAGCTGCGACCGTTCATCGGGCTCTACCGCCAGGCCGAGCAGGTCGCCGGCGGGGCGCGCAGCCCGTACGCGGCCGCGGTCGCGCTGGAGCGGTGGTTCCGCTACGGCGGCGGCTTCACCTACGACCAGCACCCGCCGCCGCCGCCGGCGGGAGTGCCGGCGCTCGAGGACTTCGTCGTCCACACGAGGCGCGGCTACTGCCAGCACTTCGCGGGCGCGATGGCGCTGATGCTGCGCTACCTCGGCATCCCCTCGCGCGTCGCCGTCGGCTTCACCAGCGGCGAGTACGACTCCGGCAAGGGCGAGTGGATCGTCTCCGACCGCGACGCGCACATGTGGGTCGAGGTCTGGTTCCGCGGCTGGGGGTGGGTGCCGTTCGACCCGACGCCGAGCCGCGGCGGCCTCGCGGGCTCGTACTCGGCCTCGTCGTCCACGTTCGACCTCGGCGCCGCGGCGGCGGTGCTCGCGGGCGCCGAGGGCTTCGGCGTGAAGCAGTTCGGCGACAAGCTCGCGAACACGCTCGGCTTCGGCACCGCCCGCACCTCGCCCGACGTCCCCGAGCTCGGCACGGCGCAGCCCGGGGTCACGCTCGCGTCGCACCGTCACCACGACTGGGGCATCCTGCGGCTCCTGCTGTTCGGCGTCGCCGGGGTGCTCGTCGTCCTGACGCTCACCAAGCTGGCCGTCCGCGGCTCGCGCTTCCTGACGAGCGACCCGCGGCGGCTCGCGGGCGCATGCCGCAAGGAGCTGCGCGACTTCCTCCGCGACCAGGGGCTCGAGGTGCCGGCGAGCGCGACGCTGCGCGAGCTGGCGGCGCTCGTCGAAGACGAGTTCCGGGTCGAGGCGCAGGCGTTCGGGCTGCACGCGACGGCCGCGCGCTTCGCGCCGCAGACCGGGGCGCGAGAGGCGTCGCGGGCGATGCGCCGCGACCTGCGCGCCCTGCGGAAGGCGCTGCGCAAGGAGCTGAGCCGGGGCGAGCGCGTTCGCGGCCTGCTCTCGCTGCGCTCGCTCGGGCTGGCGTGAGCGCCGTGCGAAGCGCGCACGATTCGCTTCACTTAGGAGCAGCGCGATGAGCGAGACCTTCGACCTCTTCCAGCAGGGCCGGGCCCACCTCGAGAAGGGCCGCGCCGCCCAGGCGACGGTCGCGCTCGAGAAGGCCAAGCGCCGCGAGCCGGAGAAGGCGTCGATCCGCGAGGCGCTCGGGATCGCGTACTTCCGGATCCACCGCTACGCCGAGGCGGAGACCGAGTTCCGCAAGATGCTCGAGCTCGCGCCGGTCGACGACTACGCGCACTACGCGCTCGGCCGCTGCCTCGAGAAGCAGGGCCGCGAGCACGAGGCGAACGGGCACTACAAGCTCGCCAGCTCGCTGCGGCCCGGCGAGGAGGCCTACTCCTCGCGGATTCGCGATCTCGACTAGGTGCGGTCGCCGGTGACCCGGCGGATCTCGTCGAGCGACGAGACGCCTTCGACGCAGAGCCGGATCCCGTCCTGGCGCAGCGTCGTCATCCCGTTGCGGAGAGCCGCCGCGAAGATCTCGTCCGTCGGCGCGCCGATCAGCTTCCGGATCTCGGCCGTCACCGGCAGCACCTCGTAGAGCGCGACGCGCCCGCGGAAGCCGGTCGAGCTGCAGCGCGCGCACCCCTTCGGGCGGTGCAGGAAGACGTTGCCCTTCTGCTCGAGCAGCCCGATCGACTCGAGCTCGGCGTCCTCCGGCCAGTAGGCCTCGCGACAGTCGGTGCAGAGCCGGCGCGCGAGCCGCTGGGCGACGATGCAGTTGACGGAGCTCGCGAGCAGGCCCGGCTCGACGCCCATGTCCTTCAGGCGCTCGATCGCGGCGGCCGCGTTGTGCGCGTGCACGGTCGTGAGCACGAGGTGGCCCGTCATGCCCGCCTGCATCGCGATGCGCGCCGTCTCCTCGTCGCGGATCTCGCCGACGAGCAGCACGTCGGGGTCGGAGCGCAGGATCGTCCGGAGGCCGCGCGCGAACGTGAGCCCGCTCTTCGGCGAGATCTCGATGTGGTTGATCCCGCGGATCTGGTCCTCGACGGGGTCCTCGATCGTCATGATCACGTGGCCGGGATCGTTCAGCAGGTGGAGGGCCGTGTAGAGCGTCGTCGTCTTCCCGGAGCCGGTCGGCCCACAGACGACGACGGCGCCGTAAGGCTGGCGGATCGCCTGCTCGAAGTGCTCGCGCGCCGAAGCGGTCATGCCGAGCTCGCCGAGGTCGGGCTTGGAGACGGCGCGGTGCATGATCCGGAGCACGACCTGCTCGCCCTGCGTCGTCGGCATGATCGCGATGCGCAGGTCGAGCGGGCTTCCCTGGAAGCGGATCGAGATGCGGCCGTCCTGCGGCGCGCGCCGCTCGGCGATGTCGAGGTTGCCCATGATCTTCAGGCGGCTGACGACGCCGAGCTGCATCTGCTTCGGGATCTGCGCGACCGGCCGCGTGACGCCGTCGATGCGCGCGCGGACGATCATGTCCTCCTCCTCCGGCTCGAAGTGGATGTCGGACGCCCCGTCCTCGATCGCCTGCGCCAGCGTCGCGTGGACGAGCTTGACCGCCGGCGTGTCGTCGCCGGACTCGGCGATGTCCTCGCGCTGCTTGACCGGGTCGAAGGTGAGCTCGAGACCCGCGCCGAGGTCGGTGTCGACGACCTCGATCTGGGTGCGGTAGAGCCGCTTGATCGCCGCCTCGAGGTCGATCGGCGCCGACACGCCGAGCCGCACGTTGTGGCCGAGCGCGAGCCGGAGGTCGTCGGCGACGGCGATGTTCGTCGGGTCGGCGACTGCGACGAGCAGCAGGTCGTCGCCCAGCCGGCGCACCGGCAGGGCCTCGTAGCGCACGGCGAGCTCCTTCGGCAGCAACATCGCGACCTCGAGGTCGAGCTCGGTCTCGGCGAGGTCGACGTACTCGAGCCCGTTCTGCTGCGCGAGCGCCTGCGCGAGGTCCTGCGGCGTCACCCAGCCGTGGCCGACGACGATCTCTCCGAGCCGCTTGCCGGTGAGCTGCTGCTCCTCGAACGCCTGCTTGACCTGCTCCACGGACAGCGCGCCGCGGTTGATCAGCAGCGAGCCGAGGTGCTGCCAGGGGAGGTGGGCCGCTTCCACGAGGGCTATATCGTCGTTTTCGGCCGGAACATGAAGGCAGTGCTGCAACGGGTCGCCCGCGCCTCGGTGCGGGTCGGGGACGAGCTCGTCGGCGAGATCGGTCCGGGGCTCTGCGTGCTGGTCGGCGTCGCGCACGACGACGGGGCGCAGGAGGCGGCGAAGCTGGCGGGCAAGGTCGCGCGGCTGCGGGTCTTCGAGCGTGACGGCCGCTTCGACGTCTCGCTGCTCGACATCGGCGGCGAGGCGCTCGTCGTCTCGCAGTTCACGCTGCTCGGCGATACCACACGCAAGAAGGGAACTAGGCCGGACTTCTCCCAGGCAGCGCCACGAGAACAGGCCGAGCCCCTGTACGAAGCGTTCTGCAGCGCGCTGGGCGCGCTCGGCGTGCCGGTGGCGACCGGCGTGTTCGGGGCGCGGATGGCGCTCGAGCTCGTCAACGACGGGCCGGTCACGATCGTGCTGGAGCTCTAGCCGGCAGCGACCCGCGGAGGCGCCGCTGGGGCGCTGAAGCTGACAACCCGCACGCAGCCGCGCGTCGGGACGGCAGCCGGAAGAGGCTCGAGCGATTGGAGCCGGCATCCGGCCAGGGCATCTCGAGGGCGCTCCGATGGTCTACGGGGGCAAGGTCGTCACAGACCGCCCGCAAGACACGAGCGCTGGGCCCGGACTGCCAGATCCGAAGGGGAAGGGTGAACGGCGACGCGGACGTGCGGGAGAGCGGGGCCGAGAGCGTGTCCTCGGGCCTAGAGCACAGGGCTCCAAACAGGGGAGAGTGTGCGCTGCCCCGCCGCGCGCTATTCGGCGTCGGCCGGTTTGCAAGCGACGTGGTACCAGGCCCCGTCGTCGATCTCGCCGCGCTCGAGCTCGATGACGCCATCGCAGTACTTGCACCGGGCGATCCGACCTTCCCGCGTCAGACGCTTGCGTTTCATGACTCCGCCGAAGTACTTCGGCGCTTTTGCGGTCCGTCCGCAACGGTCGACGGCGAGCTGCATTGCTTCCTTGATCTCGGCTGGCGCGAATTCCTTCACGTACTGGCGCAAGCAAGCTGTTCTCCCAGGGGCAATACCACTTCTCCAACCTCTCGGCGCCGAAGAGCTCGAACCAGAAGTCCCAGCACTCTGCGAAAGCATCGTCGAGCCGCTGCTGCTCCTGCTCCTTGGCGGCGTTGTACGCGCGGACCTGCCGCTCGCGCTCTTCGATGAGAGCCGTCTTCTCCGCGAGGTCCTCAACCGCGCTCTTCGTTTCGAGAGGGATGCCAGCCTTGCCGCGGTTGCAGTCGAAGCAGCTTGTCGCGAGGTTTTCCATCTCATCCCCGCCGCCCT
>DASSMZ010000150.1:0-3554 GCA_035688325.1 Gaiellaceae bacterium | reverse complement strand
CGCTGCCGGCGTCCGTCCTCGACCCGCTACCGGCAGCGCTGCTCCTGCATGAGCGGCTGCCGCAGCGCGGCGACGCCCTGTGGGCGCTGCACCGGCCGCGCTCGCTCGAGGAGGCCGAGGCAGGCCGGCGCCGGCTCGCCTTCGACGAGCTGCTCGTACTCCAGGTCGGGCTCGCGCGGGCACGCGCGGGGCGGGAGGCGGACGTCGCACCGGCGCTCGGCTCGCCCGGCGAGCTCGTCGAGCGCTACCGCGAGCTGCTGCCGTTCGCGCTGACGCCGAGCCAGGAGTCGGCGATCGTGGAGATCGACCGCGACCTGGGGCGCGAGGCGCCGATGCAGCGGCTGCTGCAGGGCGACGTCGGCTCGGGCAAGACCGTGGTCGCGCTGTACGCGCTGCTGCGCGCCGTCGACGCCGGGCGGGTCGGCGCGCTGATGGCGCCGACCGAGACGCTCGCCGAGCAGCACTTCCTCACGGTCGAGCCGTGGTGCACGCAGCTCGGCGTGCGGACGGCGCTGCTGACGGGCTCGGTCAAGTCGGAGCTCGAGGGCGCGCAGATCGTCGTGGGGACGCACGCGCTCATCCAGGAAGGCGTCGACCTCGGCGAGCTCGGGGTCGCGGTCGTCGACGAGCAGCACCGCTTCGGCGTCGAGCAGCGGCGGGCGCTGGCCGAAGGACGGGCGCCGCACGTCCTGCACATGACGGCGACGCCGATCCCTCGGACGCTCGCGCTCACGCTCTACGGCGACCTGTCGGTGACCGAGATCGCGAAGCCGCCGGCCTCGCGCAAGCCGGTCGTCACCTCCTGGGTGACGGCCGAGCGCTCGTCCGAGGCGTACAAGCGGCTGCGCAAGCACCTCGACGACGGGCGGCAGGCGTACGTCGTCTGCCCGCTGATCGAGGAGTCCGAGACGTCGCAGTCGCGCGCGGCGGAGGCGGAGGCGGAGCGGCTGCGGCGGGCCGAGCTGCGCGACTACCGCGTGGGCTTGCTGCACGGGCGCCTGCGGCCGCCCGAGCGGCGGGAGCTGATGGCGCAGTTCAAGGCGAGGGAGCTGGACGTGCTCGTCGCGACGACCGTGATCGAGGTCGGCGTCGACGTTGCGAACGCGACGATCATGATCGTGCAGGAGGCCGACCGCTTCGGGCTTGCCCAGCTGCACCAGCTCCGCGGCCGCGTGGGGCGCGGCGCCGAGCAGTCGTACTGCCTGCTGATCTCGCGGCCGCGCGAGGAGCTGACCGACAACGCGCAGGCGCGGCTGCAGGCGCTCGTCGACACGACCGACGGCTTCGAGCTGGCGGAGCGCGACCTCGAGCTCCGCGGCGAGGGGCAGCTGCTCGGGACGCGGCAGGCAGGCGTCTCCGACCTCCGCTTCGTCCACTGGCGCGCCGACCGGCCGCTGCTCGAGCGCGCGCGTTCCGCCGCCGAGGCGCTCGTCGACTACGTGGGCCCGCTCGCCGACGAGGTCGAGCGGATCTTCGGGGAGCGCGAGCTCGCCGCGTGATCGCCCTGCGGCAGCGCCGGCTCCTGCAGGACCTGTCGGCCGGCGACGACAGGAGGCGGTGGGCGGCGGCGGCGGAGCTCGCACGGACGCGCGACGAGCGCGCGCTACGGCGGGTCGAGCGCGTGCTCGAGAACGGCAGCGGCGACGAGAGTCGTGCGGCTGCGGCGTACGTGCTCGGCTTCAGCGGCGAGACGACGTTCGCGGACGCGCTCGCGCGGCGGCTCGCCGACGCCGACGAGAGCGTGGTCGTGCGCGCACACGCAGCCGAGGCGCTCGGGCATCTGCTCCAGCACGAGCCGGTCCTCGCCCAGATCCGCTCGGCGATCGTCTCGACGCTCGGCGATCCCGAGCCCGAGGTGCGGTTCTGGTGCGCGTTCGCGGCGGGCGCGCTGGAGCTGCAGGAGTCGCGGCCGCGCCTCGAGCGGCTGCTCGCCGACCAGGCGTTCATCGAGGGCTGGTGGACGGTCGCGCAAGAGGCCGAGTGGGCGCTCCGCTGCCTCGACGGCGAGGAGCACCCGCCGCTGCCGGACCGGGTCTAGCCGCGATGCGGATCATCGCCGGCTCACGCAAGGGCGCTCGGATCTTCGCGCCGAAGGGGCTCGACACGCGGCCGACCGCCGACCGCGTCCGGGAAGCGGCCTTCAACCTGCTCGGCCCCGGCGCCGCCGAGGACGCGACGGTGCTGGACCTCTTCGCGGGCTCCGGCGCGATGGGCCTCGAGGCCCTGAGCCGCGGCGCCGCCCACGCCACCTTCGTCGAGAGCGACCGCGACGCGTGCCGCACGATCAACCGCAACCTCGACAAGCTCGACCTCGACGCCGCGACCGTGCTCTGCCAGGACGCGCTGACCGCGCTCCGCGCCGACGCCCGCCAGGGCACCCGGTACGATCTCGTGCTGCTCGACCCGCCCTACCGGCGCCTTTCTTCCCTGCAAAAGGCCATGATTCAGCACCTGCCAGCGATCCTCGCCCCCGGCGGCACGCTGCTCGTCGAGACGGCCGCCGAGGAGGAGCCCGACCTGCCGCTCGCGAAGCGCACCAGCAGACGCTACGGCTCCGCCCGCCTCACGCTCTTCGACCCAGAGTGATCACCGCGATCTACCCCGGCACGTACGACCCCGTCACGAACGGGCACGTCGACGTGATCAGGCGCGCGGCCGAGATCTTCGATCGCGTCGTCGTCGGCGTCGTCGGGAACCCCCAGCACAAGACGCCGATGTTCACGCTCGACGAGCGCGTCGCCTTCCTGCGCGAAACGCTCGACGGCCTGGGCAACGTCGAGGTCGACGTCTTCTCGGAGCTCGTCGTCGACTTCGCGCACAAGTGGGACGCGAAGGTGATCGTCAAGGGCCTGCGCGTGATCTCGGACTTCGAGTGGGAGTTCCAGATGAACCAGCTCAACCGCACGCTCGCGCCCGACGTCGAGACGGTCTACGTGATGGCCAGCCCCGCGGTCAGCTTCGTCTCCTCGAGCGGCGTGAAGGAGATCGCGAGCTTCGGCGGCCGGGTCGACGAGCTCGTTCCCGAGCCGGTCGCGCGGCGCTTCCGCGAGCTCTTCCCCGACGGACGCCCCGGCACGCCGGAGAATCCGCAGGAATGACGCTCGAGCAGAAGCTCGCGGCCGGGGGTGAGGTCCGGCTCGCCAAGCGTGAGGCGCAGGACGTGCTGCAGAAGCTGCGCGCCCGGGGCGCCGAGAGCGCGGCCGCCGACCGGATCGACGCGCAGCTCCAAGAGTCCGACGAGGTCGTGCTCGCTCCCGCCGAGGCGGCCGCGCTGAACGAGGAGCTGCGCGCGAGCGGGCGGCGCTGGCTGTCCGGCACCGACGCTCCGCGCGAGCACGAGCCGCCGCGCGCCGCGCCGGCCGAGCCGGAGCCCGAGCGGCGCGGTTGGCTCAGCAAGCTGTTCAGGCCGTAGCCCTCTGTAAACTCCGGACACCGATGGACGTACTCGTTCTGATCGACAAGCTCGACGACCTCGTGCACAACGCGAAGGCCGTCCCGCTCACCGACCAGGTGCGGATCGACCGCGAGGAGATCTACGACATCCTCGACCAGAT
>DASSMZ010000130.1:0-10804 GCA_035688325.1 Gaiellaceae bacterium | reverse complement strand
GCCGGGATGCTCGACGAGTTCGGGCCCGACCGGATCCGGAACACGCCGATCTCCGAGATCGCCATCGTCGGCGCCGGCATCGGCGCGGCGATGCAGGGCATGCGGCCGGTCGTCGAGGTGATGTACGAGGACTTCCTGACGGTCTCGATGGAGCAGATCGTCAACCAGGCGGCCAAGCACCGCTACATGTCGGGCGGGCAGCTGAAGGTGCCGCTGACGATCCGCACCCAGGGCGGCGCCGGCTGGTCGCCGGGCGCGCAGCACGCGCAGCAGGTCGAGGCCTGGTTCGTGCACGTGCCCGGGCTGAAGGTCGTCTTCGCCTCGACGCCCGCCGACGTGCGCGGGCTGCTCTGGTCGGCGATCTACGACGACAACCCGGTCATCTTCTTCGAGCACCGGACGCTGTACGGGCTCAAGGAGGAGGTTCCGGAGGAGCTCGAGCCGATCCCGCTCGGGCAGAGCCGGGTGCACCGCGAGGGCTCGGACGTGACCGTCGTCGCGACCGGGCGGCTGGTGCACGAGGCGCTCAAGGCCGCCGAGCAGGCCGAGTCGGAGGGCGTGTCGGTCGAGGTGTGGGACCCACGCACGCTGCAGCCACTCGACGTCGACGGGCTCGTCGCATCGGTGAAGAAGACGAACCGCGTCGTCGTCGCGCACGAGGCCGTCACGCGGATGGGCTTCGGCGCCGAGATCGCGGCGGTCGTGGGCGAGCAGGCGTTCGACTGGCTCGACGCACCGGTCGAGCGCGTCGGCGCGAAGTTCGCACCGCTCCCGTTCGCGCCGGTGATGGAGGAGTACGTCGTGCCGCACGCCGCCGACGTGCTGGAGGCCGTGAAGCGGACGGTCGCGCGTGGCTAGCGAGGTCAAGCTCCCTCGGCTCGGCCAGGGCATGGAGTCCGGCACGATCGTGAAGTGGCTGAAGTCGGAGGGCGAGCGCGTCGAGAAGGGCGAGCCGCTCTACGAGCTCGACACCGACAAGGTGACGCAGGAGGTCGAGGCCGACGCTTCGGGCGTCTTGCTGAAGATCGCGATCCCCGAAGGCGAGGTGCCCGTGGGCCGGACGATCGCCGTGATCGGCGAGGAGGGCGAGCAGGTCGAGCTGAGCGGCAACGGGGCCTCCGAGCAGCCGCCGTCGGGCGCGGCCGAGAGCGACGTGCAGACGGTCGAGGAAGAGGCCGGGGAGGCGGATCGCGAGGAGGCTGCCGCGACGGCCGGTGAGCAGCTCGTGCCGCAGCGCGACGGCGGCCGCGTGAAGGCGTCGCCGCTCGCGCGCCGCATCGCCCGCGAGCGCGGCATCGACCTCGCCTCGCTGCGCGGCACCGGTCCCGAGGGCCGGATCGTCGCCGAGGACGTCGAGCGTGCAGGAGTCTCCGCTCCGGCGGCCGCGCCGGCTCCGGCGCCGGCGCCGGGCGACGTCGAGCGCGTCGAGCTGACGAGCGTCCGCAGGACGATCGCGCGCCGCCTGACCGAGGCGTGGCAGATTCCGGTCTTCCAGCTGCAGACGTCGGCCGACATGACGCGTGCGAACGCGCTCGTCGAGCGGCTGCGCGAGGACGGGACGAAGGCGACCGTCACCGACGTCCTGACGAAGGTGTGCGGGGCCGCGCTGCTGCGGCACCGCGAGGTGAACGCCCAGTACAGCGACGATGCGATCCTGCGCTACCCGACGGCGAACGTCGGCATCGCCGTCGCGGCGCCCCAGGGTCTCGTCGTGCCGGTGATCCGCTCGGCCGAGCGGCTGCGTCTGGCCGAGATCGCCGCCGCGCGCGCGGACCTCGTCGGGCGCGCCCGCGAGAACAGGCTGCAGCGGAGCGACCTCGAGGAGGGCACGTTCACGATCTCGAACCTCGGCATGTTCCGTGTCGAGCGCTTCACCGCCGTCCTCAACCCGCCGCAGGCCGCGATCGTCGCGGTGGGCGCGACCGAGGAGCGAGCGGTCGCCGTGGACGGCGAGGTCGTCGTCCGCCCGATGCTGACGCTGACCGCGACGTTCGACCATCGAGCGGTCGACGGAGCCCCGGCCGCGGACTTCCTCCAGACGCTGAAGGAGCTGCTGGAGGAGCCCGCGCTGATGTTGTAAGGATCTGCGCCGTGAGGATCTGGTACCGCGTCGCCGATCTGGACACCGCGCGGGCCTTCTACCGCGACGTCCTCGGCTTCACCGAGACCTTCGCGGACGAGGACGAGCGCTGGGCGAGCCTCGACCGCGGAGCGACGGAGATCGCGCTCGGCGAGAGCCCGGAGCCGCCGTCCGAGGAGGACGCGGTGGCGACGATCGACGTCGAGGACGTGAAGGGTGAGCGCGAGCGCCTAGCCGCGGCGGGCGTCGAGGTCGGCACCGTGCTGGAGCTGCACGGCGCGATGCGGGTGCTCGACGTCTTCGACCCCGACGGCAACCGCATCCAGCTGACGGAGGATCTCTCGTGATCCGGCCCGCAGGCCCGCAGGACGTCCCGTTCATGCGCGACATGCTCCGGCACGCGTACTACTGGCGCGTCGACCGCGTCTCCGAGTCCGGCGAGCCGCCGGTGCGCCGCTACGTCGAGCGCTGGGGGCGGCCGGGAGACACGGCGCTGGTGGCGATCCATGACTTCCAGAAGGTCGGGGCGGCCTGGTACCGGCTGTTCACGCAGGCGAACGCCGGCTACGGGTTCGTCGACGAGCAGACGCCGGAGCTCTCGATCGCGATCGTGCCGAGCCGGCGCGGCGGCGGCCTCGGCTCCGAGCTGCTGGAGGCGCTGCTCGCCCGCGCGCGCGCCGACGGCTACGCGGCGATCAGCCTCAGCGTGGAGAAGGGAAGTCCGGCGGTAGGCCTGTACGAGCGGCACGGCTTCGAGCGCGTCCGCGACGACGACGGCGGCGTGACGATGCGCGCCTCCCTCTCCGGCTAGCTCTGCGGGAAGCCGCCAGGCCGCACGCCTGCCCGGCGGGTGAGACCGTCGTCCGCGCGCGTGAACCATTTCCCCCGGGGGCCTTCGGCCCCAAGCCCCCGTTTCTGAGCGTATCGGCGAACCTGTCACGCGTGTGGGACGGCTCCGTGCCGAAAGCGCGCCACTTCGTCCACAGTCGACCGCCGCAGCGCGGCGACCGAGCTCGAGGCGCCCTCGCTAGGATCGCCCGCGACCAAGCGAGGCGAGGAGTGACCCGAGATGGAATGTGACGTTGCCGTCCTGGGAGGCGGCCCCGGCGGTTACACGGCCGCGATCCGCGCGGCGCAGCTCGGCGCCAGGACCGTCTGCATCGAGAAGGAGCCGGAGCTCGGCGGCACGTGTCTCCGCGTCGGCTGCATCCCGACCAAGGCATGGGTCCAGACGGCGTTCGCGATCAAGCAGGCCGACGAGACCTTTGGCAAGCTCGGCGTCCAGGTCGGCGAGCCGAGGCTCGACCTCGCCACCGCGAACGAGTGGAAGGACGGGGTCGTCAAGCAGATGACCGGCGGCGTCGCGACGCTCTTCAAGGCGAACGGCGTCGAGTGGGTCAAGGGCGTCGGGCGCTTCCGCGACGCGAACACGATCGACGTCGACGGCGCCGAGCCGGTCACCTTCAAGCAGGCCATCGTCGCCACCGGGTCGTACCCGCTGCGGCCGCCGATCGAGGGTCTCGACTCGCCGCGCTGCGTCGACTCGACCGGCCTCCTCGCGCAGACCGAGGTCCCGCGCAGGCTCGTCGTGCTCGGCGGCGGCATCATCGGCTGCGAGTTCGCCAGCATCTTCCACCGCTTCGGCTCCGAGGTGACGATCATCGAGATGCTCCCGTCGCTGATCCCGCAGGAGGACGTCGACGCGGCCGTCGAGCTGGCGAAGCAGTTCGGGCGCCGCGGGATCACGATCCACCTCGGCACCTCGGCCGAGCGGGTCGAGGACACCGGCAACGAGCTGCGCGTCCACTTCGGCGGCGGGCAGACCGTCGAGGCCGACCTGATGCTCGTCGCGACCGGCCGCGGGCCGACCGTCGACAACCTCGGCCTCGAGCAGATCGGCGTCGAGTTCGACCGGCGAAAGGGCATCGCCGCCGACGAGCACCGGCGCACCACGGTGTCGCACATCTACGCCGTCGGCGACTGTGCCGGCTACTGGCAGCTCGCGCACACGGCCTTTCGCGAGGGCGAAGTCGCGGCCGAGAACGCGATGGGTCACGACGCCGTCGTCGACAACCGCGGCGTCCCGCGCCCGATCTACACCGACCCCGAGATCGCCGGCGTCGGCCTGACCGAGGCGGAGGCGCGCGAGCAGCACGGCGACGACGTCGCCGTCGGCAGGTTCCCGTGGGTCGCGAATGCGCGGGCCGTGATGCAGAACGAGACCGTCGGCTGGGTCAAGTCGATCCACGAGACCCGCTACGGCGAGCTGCTCGGGCTCGTGATGGTCGGGCCGCACGTGACCGACCTGATCGAGGCGGGCACGGTCGCGCTCGACGCCGAGGCGACCGTCGAGACGGTCGCTGACGGCATGGCCGCGCACCCGACGCTCAGCGAGGCGATCAAGGAAGCGGGCCTAGTCGCCCTCGGGCGGCCGATCCACATCGCCACGCGCAAGCGCACCGCCGCCGCGACCTGAGCCGTATCCGTCGGGCGGCGTTAGCCGTTCGAGCAACGTGGAGGCATCTCGCGCCCCTGGTCCACTGCGGCGCCTCGCGCGGCGCGGCCGCTCCGACGACCGCTCGTTCGAGCAGCTCTACCGACGGCACGCGCGCGACGTCTACCAGTACGCCCTTGCCGTCCTTTCCAACCCGGCCGACGCCGAGGACGTCACGCAGACGACGTTCCTCAACGCCTACCGCGCCTACCAGAAGGGCGAGCGCCCGCAGAAGCCGCACAACTGGCTGATCGCGATCGCGCACAACGTCTGCCGGATGCGCTGGCGCCAGGCCGGCGCGCGGCCGAGGGAGGTCGCGCTCGAGGACGCGCCCGAGCCGGTCGCGCTCGACCAGGAGCGGCCAGACCTCGACGAGGTGCTGACGGCGCTCGCGCAGCTGTCGTTCAACCAGCGCGCGGCGCTCGTGATGCGTGAGCTCGAGGGCCGCAGCTACCAGGAGATCGCCGAGATCCTCGGCGTGTCCGTCGCCGCGGTCGAGGCGCTGCTCTTCCGGGCGCGGCGCCGGTTGCAGGTCGGGCGCACTGCGCTCGGCGCGCTCACGACGGTGCCGCTGCCGGGCTCGCTCGCCGGGCTCTTCGGCGGGGGCGGGGGCGCGGTCGCGGCCGGAGGCGCCGCGCTCGGCACCGACCTCGTGCTCAAGGCCGCCGCCGTCGTGGTCGTCGGCGCCGCCGTCGCAGGCGCGGGCTACAAGACCGTCAAGGTCGTCGACGCGTCGGGAGCCGCAGGGGCTTCACTGGTCGCGCCGGCCGCACATCAAAGGGCGACGCACGCGAGGAAGGCAGCGCACCGGGTGCAGTCGGCTCCCGCCAACCGCAGGACCCGGCGCGCGCCGCGAACCGCGCGCACCGCGGGCGATCAGGCCTCACGGCCCACCGCGCCGAGCACGTCCGCCTCGTCGTCGCCGGCCGCCGGACAGCCTGCGTCGCAGGCGACCCCGTCCTCGACAGCAGCCGTGTCCCCCCCGCTGGCGCCGCCGCCGGTCGTCGTCACGACCCCCGCGCTGCCGTCGGTCCCGCCGCCCCCACCGCTGCCCGTCGAGCTCCCACCGGTACCGCCGCTGCCACCCCCACCGCCGCCCGTAACGGTCACCGTTCCGCCGCTCCCGCCACCGCCGCCGCTGCCATAACCCAAAAGCGGGGTGCAAGAAGAGCCGGTTTCCGGCATCTTTTAGGAGTGACCCCGGTTCTCGCGAGGCGTCTGGGCAACGATCGCGCGTTCGAGCGGCTCTACCGCAAGCACGCCGGCGACGTTTACCGCTACGCGCTCGTCGTCCTTCGCAACCAGGCCGACGCCGAGGACGTCACGCAGACGACATTCATGAACGCCTACCGCGCGTTCGAGAAGGGCGAGCGGCCGCAGAAACCGCAGAACTGGCTGATCGCGATCGCACACAACGTTTGCCGGCAGCGCTTCCGCCAGGCGCAGAGGCGCCCGGCCGAGGTCGGCTACGAGGACGAGCTCGCCGAGAGCGTCGTCGAGGAGGACGCCGTCACTGCCGAGGACATCCGCCGCGCGCTGGGGCATCTCGCCTTCAACCAGCGCTCGGCGCTCGTGATGCGCGAGCTCGAAGGACGGAGCTATCCGGAGATCGCCGAGATCCTCGGGGTGAGCGTGAGCGCCGTCGAGACGCTGCTCTTCCGCGCGCGCCGGGCGCTGCGCGAGCAGCTCGAGCAGTCGATCAGCTGCCAGGAGGCCGAGCTCGCGATCTCGCGCCAGCTCGACGGCCGGCTGCCGCGCAACGAGAAGGGCGCGCTGCGGGCGCACCTGCGCGAGTGCGACGACTGCGCCGGCTTCGCCCGCAGCCAGCGGGCGCATCGCGGCGCGCTGAAGGCGCTCGGCGCGATCCCGCTGCCGGGCTCGCTCGCCGGGCTGTTCGGCGGCGGCGGCGGCGCGGCGGTCGGCGGCGGCCTCGCGTTCAAGGCCGCGGCGCTGACGGCCGGCGCGCTCCTCGCGACCGGCGTCGGCTACGAGGGCGTGAAGCAGGAGCTCCTGCCGAAGCCGCACCCGGCGGCCGCCGCCGCGCCGATCGCGAAGCAGCGTGCGAATCGGACGGTGCCCGAGGCGGTCGTGCCGGCGACCGCGTTCACCGCGCCGCAGGAGGCGAGGCACGACCAGCAACCGTTCCGGCGCTCGGCCGTCGACGCGCGCAAGGCTCACCCGGCGCACCCGGTGACGCCTGCCGTCTCCTCGACGCCCGCAGAGACGAAGGCGAAGCCGTCGCGCGAGCGCGCACACGACCTGAAGCCCTTCAAGCCGACGCATGTCACGAAGCCGAACCCGGGCCTCGGACACGCGAAGCAGCCGGTCACCAAGCCGCCGAAGCCGGCGCCGAGGTCGAAGAGCCGGGGCACGACGCACACGGGCGGCAGCGGTCGAAGCGGTCAGGGCGGTCAGAGCGGTCAAGGCGCCCAGGGCGGCCAGGGCAAGGGCAAGACCCAGGGCCAGGCGCAAGCTCCGGCCGCCGAGCCGACTGCCGACGCGACCACGCGCGGCAAGTCCGGCCACTAGTTGCTACAACACCCGGCGTGTCCATCATCAATCGCAGAAACGCGGTCATCGGTTGGGCCGTCTGGCAGACCGCCAAGCGCACGGCGACCTTCAAGGCGAAGAAGAAGATGCCGGGCATCGAGAACCGGCGCCCGAACGCGCCGCTCGTCGCCGTGACGTTCGCGGGTCTCGCCGGAGCCGTCGGCGCGCTGGCCTTCTGGCGCAAGCAGCACGCCGGCGACGCGCCCGCCTAGCCGCGCAGCCACCCGCCGCCCGAGCTACGCCGAGACCTGCTCGGCGGGCTGCTTCGAGTGCTGCTCGAAGGCCTGGTCGCCCTCCTGGAGCGTGTGCTCCTCCTGTTCGAGGCTTCTCCTTCAGGAGGGCGGCGTGGGGATCGTGATCAGGCCGCTGTAGACGGCGATCTCGTGGTGCACGGCTGGCTGCGGCTCGGTGCCGAGCGAGGCGAACGCCTGTTGCAGGTCGCGGATCTGTCCGTGCGTCTCCTGCGGAGCCTCTTCGGACCCCTCCTTTTCTCTGTTTGACGATTGAAGTTAGATAGGCGCTACCCGACCGGGTCGAGCCAAACGAGGAGCTGCCATGCGAATCGAGTCGTCCGTCACCTCCGTCACCTGGATTCCCTCGGAAGCGATCGAGGGCATGCCGAAGCTGCCCTTCGAGTGGGGCGTCGCGCACTACGACGAGCCGCCGCACGACCGCCTGCTCGACCTCGAGGCGATGCACGAGAACGACCTCTTCCGCGAGGCCAACGAGCTGCGGGCGTGGATCGAGACCGACGACGACGGCTCGATCCACGAGTTCGGCTACGCGGGCGGCGGCCGGATCGGCATCACGCGGATCAAGCTCGGCCGCCGCGAGGTCGCGTTCCCTGCGGTGCAGTACCCGCTGATCCAGGCCGAGCCCGAGGTGGGGAACGGGTGGGTGCGCTTCCGCCAGTCGGCCGGCGGCCACATGGGCCTGCCCGCGCCGCGGCGCGTGATCGGCAAGCCGTTCTTCCGCGTGCAGTCCGCCTCCGCGTGGACGACGCTCGAGCTGACGATCAACGCCGACGGCACCGCCGAGCACAAGCTCGTCGGCGCGAGCCCGTTCCCACGGCACTGGATCTACGACGACGACGGCGTGCTCGTCCAGAAGTCGGGCACGATCGACTTCGAGCGCTGGTACCGCGAGTCGCACGGCTCGAACACGCCGTGGGGCGAGGAGGAGTCGGAGGCGTTCGCCGTCGCGGTCGAGTCGGAGCTCGAGCGCGAGCTGTCGAGCTCGATCATGCGCAGCGGCGCGAAGCTCGAGCGGCGGACGCTCGACGCGGGCGAGCCGCTGATCGAGCAGGGCCAGGAGGGACGGGAGCTGTTCCTGATCCTCGACGGCATCGTCGACGTCGAGGTGGACGGCGAGGAGGTCGCGGAGATCGGCCCGGGCGCGCTGCTCGGCGAGCTGGCGCTGCTCGGTGACGGTCGGCGCACGGCGTCGGTGTACGCGACCACGCCGACGCGCGTCGTGGTGGTGCCGGCCGACGCGGTCTCGCAGTCGGCGCTCGAGGAGCTTGCGGCCTCGCGCCGAGCTGAGGCGTAGGATCGGCCACCCCCCACGGAAGGAGCAGCCATGTACGCACGGCTGATCACGTTCTCGGGCGCTGATCCCGAGAAGCGGGACTTCGCGGTCGAAACGATCAAGGACACCGTGATCCCGATGCTTCAGACGTACGACGGCTTCGCCGGATACCTCGCGTTCTACGACGCGGACAACGGCAAGGCGACCGGGATCATCCTCTGGGACAGCAAGGACGCGGCCGAGGCGGCGGAGGAGACGCTCGTCGAGCGGCGCGCGCAGATCTCCAGCCGGATCGGCCTCCAGGTCGAGAGCGTCGGCCTCTACGAGGCGCCGGTCGTCGAGCTCACAGGCGCGCGCGTCTAGCCCGCGGCGCCGAAAGCGGTGACGAGACGCTCGAGCCCGCGCTCGAGCGTCTCGTCGGTCACGGCGAGGCTCAGCCGGGCGTGGCCGGCGCCGCTCGGCCCGAACCCCTCGCCGGGCGCGAGCGCGATCCGGTGCTCCGCGAGGAGCAGGTCGTTGGTGAGGCCATCGGGCAGCTTCAGCCAGACGTAGAACGTGCCCTCGCACGTCTGCGGCCCGAGCGCGTCGACGACCACGTCGCGGCGGCGCTGGTAGGTGTCGCGCCGCTCGGCGACGGAGTCCTGTGGGCCCGTCAGCGCCGCGATGCACGCCTCCTGCACCGGCCGGAAGATCCCGACGCGGCAGTGGTCGTTGAGCAGGTTGATCCGCTCGACGATCTCCGCGCTGCCGACGACGAAGCCGACCCGCCAGCCGGCCATGCCGTACGACTTGGACATCGAGAACAGCTCGACCCCGACGTCTTTCGCGCCCGCCGTCGCGAGGAAGCTCGTGGGCGGGCGGCCGTCGAAGACGAGGTCGCCGTACGCGAAGTCGTGGACGATCGCGGCGCCCGTCGTCTGGGCGTAGGCGACGGCGTCCTCGAACGCGCCTGCCGGCACCGCGACGGCGGCCGGGTTCGACGGGTAGTTGAGGTAGGCGGCGGCGACGCCCTCGGCCGGAGCCCGCGTGAAGTCGGGCGGCCAGCCGTTCCCGGGGTCGAGCGGCACGTACGCGATCCCGGCCCCCGCGAGCGCCGGCCCGGACGGGTAGTCCGGGTAGTACGGGTCCGGCAGCACGACGGTCTGGCCCTCCTCGGCGAGCGCGAGGCAGAGCTCGACGATCGCCGTCTTCGTGCCCGGGACGACCGCGACCTCGTTGTCCGGGTCGAGCTCGACGCCGTAGACCTCGAGGTACCGCTCCGCGAGCGAGATCCGCAGCTCCGGCAGGCTGCGGAACGGCGAGTAGCCGTGCACGTCGTCCCGGCGCGCAGCGCGCGTGAGCGCGTCCACGACGTGTGCCGGCGGCCCGGTCTCGGGGTTGCCGCGACCGAGGTCGATCAGCGGCTCGCCCTCGGCCGCGGCGACCCGGGAGACGGCCGCCAGGAGCGCCCCGAAGTACTGCTGGGGAAGCCGGTCGATGCGCTGCGGCCGCGTCAAGGAAGCTGATCCTTACCACGTTGAACGCGCCGAGTCCGCCTTGGTATCGTCGCGCTCGTCCAGCGAGAGGGGGTTCTTGCTCATGCCGTCGAACGCCGCCTTCGACCGCTCCTCGTCCTTCGCGCGCCGCCTCGCGATCCTCACCGCCGCCGTCGCGTCGTTCGTCGTCTTCGCGGCCGGCTCAGCCGCAGCCGCACCGCCGCAGTCGGGGCCGCCGGACTTCGGCCCGAACGTGATCGTCTTCGACCCGAGCATGCCGCAGAGCCAGATCCAGGCGACGGTCGACGCGATCGCGGCCCAACAGGTGCCGAACCAGTTCGGGACGCAGCGCTATGCCCTGCTGTTCGAGCCCGGCACCTACGGCACGCCGCAGAACCCGCTCAACTTCCAGGTCGGCTACTACACGAGCGTCGCCGGCCTCGGCCGCGAGCCGGGCGACGTCGTCGTCAACGGCTCGATCTACGTCCACAACCAGTGCACCAACGGCTCGTGCGTGGCGCTGAACAACTTCTGGCGCTCGCTCTCGAACCTGACCATCAACGTCAGCAACTCGAACCAAGGCTGCTACGCCGGCGAGTTCTGGGCCGTCTCGCAGGCCGCGCCGATGCGCCGCGTGCACGTCAACGGGCTCACGACGCTGATGGACTACTGCACGGC